>MGVS01000033.1:635-6709 GCA_001800605.1 Elusimicrobia bacterium RIFOXYD2_FULL_34_15 | reverse complement strand
CAAGCAATTTAGATATGAATTATTATTTTGGTACTTTTATTGGATTAGCCCCGCTGAAAAATGAAGATATTTCATAAGAATAACTAAAATATAATTTTAAGTAATATTTATAACATTTTTTTTACGGGGTAACAGAATCAAATCGGATGGTCATTGACATTCTATATATATTTCCAAAATCACCGAATGGAACGAAACCAAAATCCGCCTGATAGTTTTTATATTTTAGTCCGGCACCGGCATTAATGCCTTTTCCCGTGTTTTCATCAGGATTAAATTTATATCCTGCTCTAAATGCTAAAATATCAAAAAGCCAATATTCTCCACCCAACCTAAAATCAGTTTTGTTATCAATAGATTTAATAATATCAAATCCGATTGTTGTATTTTTAGCAAATTTATAGCCCAACCCGACTCTAAAAGTTATTGGCAATGAAAAAGAATCTTGATATAGCTTGATTTTTGTACCTATATTTTGAGCAACTAAACCGATTTGCAATTTTGATAATTTATATAGTAATCCAAAGTCGGATGCATATGCAATATCCTTTTTTTCATCTAAAGCTTCACGAATTATCTTAAGATTTGTTCCAACAAAAACATCTTTATTTATCTTCTTACTTAAAGTAATTGAAGAAGAACCATCGTTACCCCCAAAAGTTTCTCCCAATTCGTTGCCGTAAATATCTCTTTTAACCAATCCTGATGTGTAAAGATAATTCATTGCTAAACCTAATGTCCAACTTTTATTGATTGGTTGGATATAACCTAAATATTCACTTCGAATATCTTCTATCCATTCGTTATGAGATAATGTAATTTCACTTTTATTGATTTGTGATATTCCCGCAGGATTATATTGAATAGAATTTGCATCATCAGCAATTCCTGAAAAAGCTCCCGCCATTGCGACCGGTCTAGCACCCGTATCCATTTTAAGAAAAGAACAAGCATCAGTACCGGTATTTGAAGAGGCAGGTAGAAGGGTAGAAAGATAAAAGGGTAAAGAGAATAAAGTTAAAGTAAAACTAATTGTTAAAATATTTTTTTTCATATTTACTACCACGCACAATCCCCCGCCACTAAATCGTAGGTGGGCAGGCGCAATCTCACTACCGCACTATCCCACCAGTTACCAAAAGATTGCTATTTTTTCAGTTTTAGATTTCATATTATCACTTTTAATTAAATAAATATAAATTCCGCTCGCAGCTTTTTCGTCATTTTCATTTTTTCCGTTCCACCGGCCTATTTTAGAACCGGTCTGTATTTCAATACCTTCACCCTCTTTCAATGTTTTAACCAGTTCACCCGCAATATTATATATAAATATTTTTGTATTAACTGAATTTAACGGAACATTGGAAATCCGTAAATAACCATCTTTATTCATATAACACGGATTAGGATATCCGAATGATTCCGATAAATTTTGCGGAGGTGATAGTTCCATCAAAGTATATGTTGAAAAATGCCATACATTCGCACTTACAATGTTTTTCAGTTTATCTACAACGGAATTTACAACTATTGCCCATGTTTTATATACTTTATCAAGATAAAACATTCCTATATTTTCTTCTTTTGTATTTGTACCATCAACTATTCCATCTTGATCATTATCCGGATAAGGAATCGTGATTGTCACTGGTTTTTGAAACTCACTTATTTCATTACCAGATGCATCACCGGTAGCAGTTATATCACGGTATAAATCTTGTCCTTCAATTGGTTTAATACCTTTATCATCCGATATATTATTATTTGCTTGGTTGATTACTGTTGAATTAACATTTGCACTAGATATCTTCACATTTATATCTTCTTGTGCCACTCCTGATGATATATTAACATTTGTTCCGTCGCTATTCGAAGCGGTACCTCCAACAGTTGCAAGAATTGTGGTATCTATATTAAATGTTTTTCCAGAAGTGATTGTTGTTCCAACATTCCCTGCAGAATCAACAATAGAAATACTAAAAGTTGCTACTCCTTCGGGTGTGGTTGATTCTATGTAAGAAATTCCAGTCCATGTTTTATTTTCGCCAGTCAAAGAAATTTTAATAGAAGAACCATTAAGAGGAGTATATCGTAAATCTGGAGTTTGTAATGTATTATTTGTATCTGTGATTGTAAGAGCAATATCAAAACGTCCCGTCTTTAACGGTGAAGTTGGTAATATAGATATAGAAGCAGTTGGAACAATAGTATCAACAACAAAACTTCCAGAACTTATAGAAATATTATTTGCTATATCCGTACCGGAAACATTTATAGCTGCTAAACCGTCATAACCGCTAACTACCGTATATGTTCCAATCCAAACTATATCATCACTACTAATCATTGTTATGATAGATGATGTAACTTGCCCATTCTGTTTTACGGATACTAATGGTGTCTGTTTCAATCGTTCGTTTGCTGTAACATTAAGTGAAATATTACCAATGCTTGCAGGATCATCATAAGATGTAATTTCAAAAAAAGGAGATGTGGTATCGATAATAAATTTATACCTTACTGTATTACTACTATTGCCAGCTTTATCAATTACTCTTAAATGAAACCAATAAATGCCATCAGATTTTGTAAACGAAGCAGAAGTAGAAGTAGTTTCTGTGCTTAAATCCAAATCGTAATTTTCTATTTGATTTACCTCATAACTATATCCTAAAATATCAGAAATTGAATCAGATGAAGCTGTCCAAGTAAAAGAAGGGTTATTATTCGCTATGGGAGTATTTTCTTGATGAGCAGACGAAGTAACCACTGATATTGACGGAACTGAAGTATCAACGGTAATTGAAGCATCAGCGGTATTTGGATATGATTCTACATTTTCTGCATTATCTTTAGAACGAGATCTGAAATAATAAGTTTGTCCATCTTGAACTAATACGGGTAATGTAGGACCAAAATAAGACGAATCTAATTCGGTATTTGTAAGCCAATCATTCCAAGTCCCGGTGGAACCAACTTTATATTGAACATCAAAACTTCTTAATTGTGAACCGGTAGCATCATTGCCCAACCAATTTATATTAAATGAATTAGTATTTACATATTGGTTTAACGATTGAACTGAAGACATTGGCGCAGTTTGGTCTAAATATAATTCAGCTGTAGAGTAATTTAAATAACTTTTATTACCCAAATTATCTTCTAACCAAATGTGAATTGTTTTTATTCCTTCGGAACTCATAATAACTATCGGATTATTTGCCTGCCAGATACCGTCCGAATTTGAAGCCGGTTCAGTTCCAATTTTATACCATGCTCCTGTCTTAATTCCGGAATCGTTGTTCGGATTAGTCCAGTTAATGCTAAAAGAATTTGTATTTGTCCAGCTATTCGGACTAACTGAAATATTTGAAGGTGGTTCCGGAGCAATGATATCAGGCACTTCTGTTGAAATAATAACAAGGTTTCTGTATGCTGACCAAGACGAAGAATTTGCCACTCCATCAACTGATTGCACATGCCAATAATAAGTTGTGTTTACTGCTAAAGCCGTTGCTGCTGTATATTGCGAAGTACTCAGATTAATAACATTAACCACGGGTGAACTGAAATTTGAATTATTAGCAACCTGCAAATTATATTTAACTCCGGATATATCAGTAATATCCATCCAATCAAAAGTTGGCTTCAATGAAATTGTCTGAGAATAATTGGCAGGTGAAACAAGAGTAGGTACTTGCGGTGGTGAAGTATCTACAATGAAATCCTTATTATTTAAACCTTGAAATTCCTGCCAATCGCTCACCGCACCGTAAGAATCCTTAGCACGATACTGCCAGTGATAACCAGAATTTAACAGATTACTACGTAAAATAGCGACCCTTGTACCGCTTGCTACAAAATTGCTTATCATTCCATCGGTCGGAATACCGGTAAAAATTTCGCTTGTTTTTTGCAATTCAATTTCCAATCTGACTTTATCGCCGTCCGAATCGTTTAATGTTGCCTTTAAAACAACATCATCTTCTGCTATTACTGTTGTTTCTGGAATCGCTGTTAGATAATCTGATTTATATTGATTTGCGCTCGCAGGTATGTCAGGACTATTATTAGGAAGGAATTTCAAATACCTTATAACCACCCAACCTACACTGCCGTTATCAAAATTTACGTTCCACCAGATATATTTATGTAAACTATCGTCAGGTGAATAGGCATATATCGGTCCGTCTATTATTTTTCCGGTAGCACCCAGTGAAATACTGCCTATCACACTCCCCCCAGGTGTTGTCCTTAAATTCATTCCCAAAGTAGTTTTTACTTTTGTATTCAATTCGATAAAATTATAATGTCTTCTTGGGGTATAATTATTATCTCTTGATAAAATTCGTCTAACGGTTCCTGCCGGTACCACACCAGATATATTTAAACCGACAGTAGATTCATTTACATATGTTCGTCCGTCATCTGTAAAACCTTCAAAAATTCTTACATGGGAACTTTCGTAATTAACAATATCCCCCGGTTCCAAATCCTCATAATTAAGAACCATGGATATGTAAGGAAGTGTTGCAGTGCTATATTTTTCAGATAGAGAAGTATAGCCCCAACATTGCGAAACATAACCGGAACAATCAACACCAGCAAAATCAAAATGGGATGCTTCAAATATTTTACTATCGCCTGCGATTACATTATTATTTATTTTAGTCTGGAATTGTGATGTTGATTCTGTCCCGCCCCAGTTATATGCAATTCCCTTATATGAACGGCCTGCCACAAGATTATTATAAGTATTATTTGCATTACCGGAGTAACAATACCAGCTATGATTTATATAAGAAGCTGCTGAGGAGATAATTCCGCTTCTTGTAAGTGAAAAACAATTATTTAATAAAAAGATTAGATATAAGGTAAACTGGATGAAAAAACAAAATGGTTTAATTTTTAGAATCATTTTTATTGTTGCTCCCATTTAATTATTTGTACTCCGTCTGGGGTGGTTAAAAGTTGATAAATATTTCCAAAATCATCTATTTCAATCTTTTTATAAACGGTTGTATAATAGCTGTTTTCAAGTTCAACTATTTTAACCAAATTGCCATTTTCATCATATTTTCTAACTTCTAAATGGACATAGTTATCATCAGTAATTCTTTCAGTTTCAGCATAAATAAATCCAAATTTATCTTGATCTATAAATAATACAGTGCCAAAAGAATCAGATATATTGTCGGATATTTCTTTTAAAATATTACCGTTATCATTTATAACTTGAATTGAAGTTCTGTGTTTATTTTCGCGTCTAATTTTAAACCACTTATTCTTTTTTCTGTTCGGCATTCCGAATCTTTCACTTTTCAAATGTTCTTTTTCAGAAAGTTTCTTAAATTTACCATTAATCCTTTTACTTATCTGATAACTTTTCTGTGATTTTTTTATGAATATATTTCCAAAATCATCTAACTTCATTCCTTCGCCATAACCTTCATCTAATTGTATATCTTTTGATATAGGAGTAGATTCAACTATATTGCCAGAGGATGTATATAAATGTAATATTTGTCCGTCTAAAACATAAATTTGTTCATTATCATCAGTAACAATATTTGAGCCATAAATTTTATTTCCAAAATTACTAATAAATTCACCCTTTTTATCATATTTTTTAATTACTTTATTAACAGAATCAAAAATAAAAATATTACCTTTTCTACCAATATTGAAAGTATTTGGACCAATAGTCTCTATTTCCTGGCCTTTTATCAGTCCAAATTCATTAGATTTAGTTCCCCATCTTTCACTAACTAATATTTTTGAAACATAATTTTCTAAACAATATAATGTATTTAAAAAATTTAAAAATATTAGAAAAATAAAAAATATTTTAAGTTTATTAAACATACGCCCCCATAAAAACAATTAAAAGTTTCCGCCACTAAGTCGTAGGCGGATCCGCCAAAGTCACAGTGGCGGAAAAATTTTCTATTAAAGTCTTTTATCCCAATTTATAATTTCTTATCTGTATACTGTATCCTGTGTACTGTATTCTGTGTTCTATCTTATAATTGCCAGCTTGCCTTTCTTCGTTTGTCCTTGACTGTTTGTTATTA
>MGVS01000033.1:0-622 GCA_001800605.1 Elusimicrobia bacterium RIFOXYD2_FULL_34_15 | reverse complement strand
CTTGCTATTGGTTGTCCTTTATTATTCTTTACTTCCCAGCTTAACTCACCTGCCGGAGTGTCTTTCTCTTCTTCATATACTAATTCACCGGATACATTGAATACCTTTACCTTTGTGTGATTAGTTAAATTACTAAAGAATATCTTTGTATGTCCAATGCTTGACTTAAATGGGTTCGGGTATACATGTGCTGTATTTAAATCACTTTGTATTATAGCAAATATTCCGTAATAAGATAAGTGTTTTGTTTTTGTAGTTAATTGTTTTGTTGTTTTGTCTATTGTAGTTGTTGTTACTTTTTCCCACTTCTTTGTTGTATTATTGGCGGTACATACTATTAACTTCGTCACTGCTATGCCTTCACTGTCATCCTCGTCCGCCGTAGCCTTGGCGTAGGCGGAAATTCTGTTGTCGCTGTTTGTGTCTTTGTATGGCAAAGTTATTTCTATGTCTTCTGAAAATTCTTTCTGCCCACTCTCCAGCTCTATCTGATATATATATCCTACCTGTATTAAATTCTTGCCAACTTGCGGCGCACTCTGCGGATTGATAGTTATTCGTAGCCTGTCGGTGGTGCCGTTGGTTAATACACCGGTGGATATCTTTACACTGCTTATCATGT
>MGVS01000032.1 GCA_001800605.1 Elusimicrobia bacterium RIFOXYD2_FULL_34_15 | reverse complement strand
AAGTAATAAATTTTTTTCATACTTTTTCAAATTATCATATAGATATTTGAAATTCTTTTTACGCGACTCTATAAACACTGAAAGTTTTTTTAGTTGTGCGACGCCTACTGCTGCCTGCATGTCGGTTACTTTAAGATTATATCCTATATGCGAATATACATATTTATGATCGTAGCCAAACGGCAATTGTCCAAACTGCTGGTTAAATCGCATTTTACAGGTATTGTCATGACCGGGCTCACACCAACAATCTCTGCCCCAATCACGAAATGATAATATTATTCTCTTTAATAATGAATCATTTGTTGCGACAGCTCCGCCTTCGCCCATTGTGATGTGATGGGCCGGATAAAAGCTGAATGTGGAAATATGTCCAAATGTTCCGGTATATTTACCATTATATTTTGAACCTAATGCATCACAATTATCTTCTATAAACCAGAGATTATATTTTTTTACCAAACTCAATATTTTCTCTATATTAGATGGATTGCCTAAAGTATGTGGAACAAATATGGCTTTCGTCTTTTTTGAAATTGCTTTTTCTATTTTATCTGCTTGAATATCATATGTCCCAAGTTCAACGTCAATAAATACCGGAACCAGATTATTCTGAATAATCGGATTTAACGTTGTCGGAAAACCGCATGCGGTCGTAATTACCTCATCTCCCGGTTTTAATTGTTTATTTTTTAATAACGGTGAGGTCAATGCTGTCAATGCGATAAGGTTTGCCGAAGACCCAGAATTTACCAGGGAGCAATATTTCACACCTATAAAATCTGAAAATTTTTTCTCAAAATCCTGTGCGTATCTTCCCGCAGTCAGCCAAAAATCCAGTGACGAATCCACTAAATTAATAATTTCTTTTTCATCATAAATTCTTCCCGCATAATTTATATGACTCTTACCGGGGACAAATTTATCCTGTTTTTTTCTTAACTGATACAAACTTTTTACTTTTTCAAATATTTTTTTTCGAATAATCAATTCAGTTTCCATAAATTGAAACTCTCCTATTAAATTAATTTAGTTCGTAAAGAAAAATGGAACCATCGGGACTTATTTTTGTATTTTTATAATTTTTTAATATAGCCGGTTTTATTATCAAATCAAATTTTTCCGGCATACCCATATTACTATAGAATATCTGTCCTACTTTTTTACTTTCTATAACATCCCTGATCTTTTCCCACTGAGGACTTGTCACCGCTTCAATTGTGCTGCAGAATGGTAACCCTGAAAAAGTTTTAGACACACAGTACAAATAATCGCTAACATAAGAAAAAATGATAGTTTCGTTGCTTTTTTTATTGTTTTTAATAAAATCCACAGTATCGGAAAATATAGGCGGCTGATTAGATTCTTTAATCTCTTTAATATTGTATTTAACCCACTTATTCAAATCAGGTAATTTTGAAATAAATGCTACTAAACCATAAACGAATATTATACTCAAAAAAATCAATTTAATAAGATCATAACGGAAAACATTAGTTCTTAATATATATTTCAAATTTTTCATATTTAAATGATACTTTTTAGTAATATCATCTATCATAAACGCTATAAGAATTACAGCGGGGTATACAAGAACAAACAGATTTGACACCAAACTCCTGCCTTGATAATACGAAAAAATTCCTATACCAAGTAAAGATATAAAGAAATAATAGCGGTGCGTATCAGTAACTTTATTTCTTAAAAGAGCAATTATACTGGAAAACAATGCAATCACATAAATTAGGATAACTATATTCCATAAATCAAAATTTCTCATTGGGGCCATATAAAATCCGAGAACTACAAATAGCTTTTGTAATTCCACTATTTCAATCCAATTTGGTAATTTATGCATCCGTATATATGCAAAAATATCATATATTACGACAGTCGATATTAAAGCGATTCCAATAAATAATAAATGTTTCAAACTTTTAAACAGTTTTTCTTTAAATGTAAATTCTTTTATAGATAATGTATTATAAATTAAGAAAAACAACCAGGATATAACAATCGGAACTCCTGTATCGAAATTCCATAGAAAACTTAATCCGCATAAACATAATCCGATAATATATTTTTCCTTGCTGTACTTTTTAATATATTTAATCGTAAACCATAAAAATAACGCACTAAATATAGTTCTAATAGGCTGGTACTGATAATATGTGTTATTGACACCTCCGTATAAAATAATTGATACATAAAACATATGCGCAATACCAATTAACGCTATCAAAGAAAATAAAGTAAACCATGAACGATATCCCATTTTTTCACCTAAAGCCATATACATAAACAAGTAAGATAAAAATATTAACAATAAAAAAAAGAAACTTATGTTTAATATATTATGACCGAATATCCCGGTAAATATAGCCCCAGCATACGGATATAAAACACCATATTGCGAAAACATATTTACCAAAATAGTTTTTCCGTTTGCAGCCTGATTAATGGCACCGACAATCATACCAAAGTGAGCATTTATATACTGATTGGTCATCATTATTCTATTTGTATGCAGCTGTGTTAATGTTGTTGCAAGTATTATCAATATTCCAATGGCAAAAAATACTTTTGAATTTAATTTATCTAATATTCCCCTGAACAATATTGCAGTAACAAATAAAATCAATGCTATACGAAACCAGTAATAATTCAAATAAACCTTAAAAATCCAGCATTCATAACCGGCCTCAGCACCTTTTAAAATATAAAATCCCCATAAAAACATTACTACAACTAATATCAAGTTGAATAACTTATCAAAGAAAGTATTTGAATAAAAGGGATACAGAAATTTATGTTTTTCTTCGAAATGAGATATCATCTCGTGCAGAAAAACAAAAATTAGAGGCACATAGATTAAACCAAAAAGAAAACAAAATTTTTCAAAAGGCTCCGGTTTAAGAAATCTGGCTTCCACAAAATAATCGGCGTAAGCACTAATATCGGGAATAAAAGCGCGGCTGCCACTGAGTGATTTACATATCAAATAATAGCTTATTACCGAAATTACTAAAGAGATAATAAAAATAAGCTTTTCTTTATATTTATTGAACATTTTATTATTCCCCCTTAAAATTCTCTTGACTTATTTAATAATTGCTTTGATCCTTGAATTATGCTTTCTAAAGAGCTAAATTTAGGAAAATAGCCGATTTTTTCCGCTTTCCTGTCTTCAGAGTAATATTTATTTTTATTTCCTGTAATTGAAGAAATTGAAATGTTTTTTTTGAATGTGTATTCTAAATCATAATTTTTCTTAAAATATTCGAGAATCTCAAATTTTGTAATCACTTTTTTACTATAAACATCAAATGCGTCATTTATATTTTTTTTACTAATGCATTTCCTAATCAATTCAAACAAATCTTTCGGATGCACAAAATCTCTGGTGATATTTTCATTGGAAGTTATAAATTTCTTTTTATTTCTTATACATGATATAATATCAGTTAATAAATATCCGGAGCACTGTTCTATAAATCTGCTAAAATAATTAAAAACTCTCAAATCAACTATATTCAAGTTTTTTAAAGACCTATGTTTTGCCTCGGAATTTAGTTTAGCAATTCCGTAATAATCACCTTCCCTAATTTCATTAATATTCCATTTTGAAGTGGTCGATTTATCAACAGGAATCTTATAAACTGACCCGAATACCGCTCCGCTACTAAAATTAATATATAATGACTTCGAATGATTATAAAGATATTCTATAACCATATTGTCATAAGATTCTGTTAAACTAAAAATCCCACTGCCTAATTCTTTTACCTTTGCTGGGTATCCGACTCCGACACAATTTATTATCACATCATAACTATCGCATTTAAACTTGTCAAACGTATCCGTTTTAAAACAATTTTCGCATTTTATACTTTTTAAAAATATTTTTAATTTGCTTAAATTTCGCGCAAATAAAAAAAGAGCGAATCCCTTTTTCCTACTAAAATTATAAATCAAACTTTTCGCTATATGACCTGTTGCACCAAATATTGCTATTCTCTTAAGCATAATTCCTATTCTGATTGAGCAACCATTTCTTTTTTTAAAGTTTTTCTATCTAAAAAGGGAAACATATCTTCATATGGTTTTGAAACCAAAGTACCGTCAGGCTTTTTATCCGAAGATATTCTCGGGACAATCAACTGCCATTCAGGTGTCATAACATCACAAATGACTGGACCTGACGAATCCATAACTTCTTTAATTTTTGAATCAACTTCTTTTACTGAATTTATTCTTACACCTTTTATTCCGTACGCCTGCGCAATCTTTAATGAATCCGGGCACCAAACTCCCGTATCCGGTCCCTCACCCAATAATCTTCCTTGCATAAAGTTTTTTTGCGTGTGTCTTATAAGCAAATATCCGTTATTGTTAAAAATAAAAACCTTTATCGGCAATTTATTATGTTTAATAGTCGCAAATTCCTGGATATTCATCTGCAAACTTCCGTCACCGGTAATAACTATGGTTCGTTTCCTATTGTTTGCAATACAAGCACCTATACCGGCTACCCACCAACCCATAGATGAAAGGCCTCCGGTAGTTAAAAATCTTTGACCTTTTTTTATTTTCCATGCCTGGCAAGCAACATGGAAACAAGTGCCGGTATCAACAATTACCATATCCTCTTTTTTTGATATTTCCGATAATCTATCCGTAAAATAATATGAATTTACTGGTTTTTCTTTTTTATAAGAAGGCAAAACAACAGGATACGTTTTTTTCCAATGATTACATTGTTTAATCCATCCGGTGAAATCCGGAACTTCCGATGCTTTAACCTGTTTTAATATCTCGGTAAAAAAACGTTTAGCATCGTTATGTATCTTTAAGTCTATATTCACTCCTGGTTTATCTAATTCTTCCTTGTCTATATCAACAACTACCTTTTTAGCAAATTTACCGAAATTTTTAGTATCATGTCCGACAAGCGCAGACGCAAGCCGGCAGCCGACTGAAATTATTAAATCCGAATTCTGGATTGCAAAATTTGCAGACCGTTCCCCATAATTACCGGGACGACCTACGTATAATTCATTATCACTATTAACTAAATCAATGCCTAATCTGGATGTTATTACCGGTACATTTAATTTCCCGCATATTTCCAAAAATTCGCTTACTGCATTAGCAAGACGAACACCTTGCCCAACTATAAAAACAGGCCGTTTTGAATTTTTTAGAAACTTTAATGTATCAAAAACTTGTTTCTTTAATAATGAAATATTGGTATTTTCAATGGGTGGCATAAACTCTTCCAATAAATGAACCGGCACTTCCATCTTTTGCACATCCAATGGAACATCAATCCATACAGGTCCAGGGCGACCGCTCAATGCATAATAATATGCCTTGCCGATGTAATATAATATTTTTGAAGGTTCATCAACGGTTATAAAATACTTTGTTGCTTTCTCAACCAGAGGTTTTATATTTATACCCTGAATGCCGTATTGTCTAATCGGATGCTCTTGTTGATATTTAACATGCGACAGTGCAGATTGTCCTGATATAATTATCATTGGTGATGAATCCGTCCAACCGCCGACAAGACCATTCATTACATTTACAGAACCTGGACCTGCTGTAACAAGCACAACACCAACTTTACCTGTTATTCTGCCATATGCATCCGCCGACATTCCGGCAGATTGTTCATGATGTGTACATATTGCTTTTATTTTTTTATTTTGGTATATTGCATCAACAAGAAACATTGCTTGTCCACCTGAAATCATAAATACAGTATCCGTACCTCTATCAGTTAAATATTTGAAAATAAAATCTGCTACTCTCATCTTTTTATACCTCACTTTTAAAATCCACGTTCTGTCAAAAAATAATATATTACTGAAAAATCTGGTTTTGTCCCGCTTGAAAATGTAGACATATAATGCTTATTAAACTTATTATTACCCCGATAAAACTAATTGCAACATTTTCTCACGGGATTGAAATTTTAGTGTTTTTTGAGCCGTTCATCCCGACTTGTCGGGATAAAAATATTGCGTCTAGTGAAAAACCATGATTTTTCATAATATTTTTGACATTACTAAAATCCGATTACACAGATGCCTTAATCTGCTTAATCAAGAGCATATAGTATTTTTTCAACGCTCTTATAATAATGATTCAATATCATAACTCTCTTCTTCGGAACCTTTTTTACTTGCTAAATACATAGCAACATCAACTATAAAATCTTCCTGTCCTGCAACTATTTTTCTTCGCCCCAATTCCATAAAAATATCCCTTGGGTCAACTTTAAATCTTATGGCAGCTTTTTTAACATTATTTGCAAAACCTGAAAAAACACCGGCAAGACCGCTTATTAAACTCATTGATGTTATCTCCTGTGGTACCTTCATCATTTTTGCAACTACATTATCGCTTGCATCCATCAATTTATATAAATCCAGTCCTGTATCAATATTTAATTTGGATAAAAGACCTGCCAAAACTTCAAGTTGGCAATTACCGGCTCCTGCACCAAAACCTCGGGTAGTACCATCAATGAGCGTAGCACCTGACTCTATTGCTATAAGAGAATTTGAAATTGCAAGACCAAGATTATTATGAGCATGAAAACCAACCCTTATATTTAAGTGGTCAACAAAACACTTCACAGTATCTGATACTAATTTCGGGGTTGAAGCTCCTGCAGAATCCATCAAAATAACACCTTGTGCACCATAACTCTGTATTTTTAACGCCTCTTCTAAAAGCTTTTCTTTATTTGCCATATGGTACATCATTAGTACACCATATGCTTCTTTTCCTTTTGTTCTTATGTATTCAATATGCTGTTTG
>MGVS01000031.1:28237-64382 GCA_001800605.1 Elusimicrobia bacterium RIFOXYD2_FULL_34_15 | reverse complement strand
CATGCCATTATTATACCACTTTTTTCCTCAAAATTGCTTTGCCGCTCTGATCCCCCGATGCCAAGCATCGGGGCTTGGCGCGTTTTCAGTCAAGCGGTAAAGTGAAAATGAAGCAACTGCCGGTGGGCATATTATCTTCAACCCATATTCTTCCGCCATGTCTTTTAATAATTGCTTTGGAAATAGCCAACCCCAATCCGGTACCTAACTCCAATCTTGATATGTGACTATCCACTCTGTAAAATTTCTCAAATATTTTCAATTTCTCTTCATTTGCAATACCGGGTCCTTGGTCACTAATCATAGTTTGAACTTCGTTAAATTTTCTTTTAAGAGCAATATTTATAATAGATTTTGCAGGTGAATATTTAATTGCGTTTCCTATAATATTCTGCAATACCTGTCTTATCCTGTCGTAATCTATATCAACTTCGGGTAAATCGTTCTCAAATTCTATCTTAAATTGTATATCTTTTACATCCATTTTAAACATATCTATTGTCTTACAAATAATCGGTTTAATATCTGTTTTTTGCTTTTTCAATTCAAGCTTTCCTTCTTCAATATTGGATATGTCAAGAAAATCCGAAATTAATCTGCCTAATCTACGCGATTCTTCCTGTATGTACCCTATAAAAATTACTTTTTGTTCCTCTGTCAACTTCAGTTTGCTATTTGTAAGTGAATCGGCAAATCCCATTATTGATGTAAGCGGAGTTCTTAAGTCGTGTGCAACCATTGAAACAAATTCAGTTTTCTTTTTATCTATCTCCAGCAATTCAAAATTTTTTGCTTTCAGCATTTCCTCACCATGTTTGCGTTCGATGGCATACCGTATACTACGAATCAGGAGATTTTCCGTTATTTGCCCTTTAACCAGATAATCCGATGCTTTCATCTTCACGGCTTCCATCCCGAAATTTTCATCATCAAGACCGGTTAACATTATCACCGGATATGATTTTGACTGATTGGTAATTTTTTCTAGTCCCTCAAGACCGCGGCTATCCGGCAGGTTAATATCCAACAGAATAACATCAAATTTTTCTTTCTGTAATATTTCCAAAGCATCTTTAATCAAAACTGCACTACTAATCTTAAAAGATTGATTTATGTGTCTCTTTAACATATCAGACACTAACTTGAAATCACCGGGATTGTCTTCAACTATAAGAATATTTATATCAGTGTTCATATTTTTACACCTTTACTATTATGTCTTCGGCGGCAGTTTAACTATTGTAAGCCAAAATTCCTGAATTGATTTCGCGACTTTTATAAACTGTGTAAGGTCTACCGGTTTAGTAATGTAACTGTTCGCATGCAGATTGTAGGATTTCAATATATCTTCATCTGATTTAGATACAGTCAACACAACTACCGGAATACTTTTTAGCTTATCATCAGTTTTTATCTCTTTAAGTACTTCCCGGCCGTCTTTTTTAGGTAAATTAAGGTCCAATAGAATAAGATCGGGACGTGTAGCTTTTGCATATTTACCTTCTTTATTAAGATATGCCATTGCCTCAACGCCGTCAGTAACAACATTTAACTTATTATAAACCTTCTCCTCTTTAAGCGCCTCAGTGGTCAGACGTATATCGGCCGGATTATCTTCCACCAATAAAATCTCAATTGGCTGTACATAATTTTCATTGCTCATTTTTCAATCCTCCTTAAGTAATCAGCTCTTTGCAGGAATCGTAAAATAAAACGTGGATCCTTTGCCATATTCTGACTCTACCCAAATTTTACCGCCTAACGTTTCGACAATTTTTTTACATATCGAAAGCCCTATGCCAGTCCCGGGATATTCAACCCTCGCATGGAGACGCTGAAAAATCAAAAAAATACGATCTTTATACTGCGGTTCTATCCCTATTCCATTATCTTTTACCGAGAATAACCATTCATTGTTTTCTTTCTTAGCGCTTATGTGAACTTGGGGCGGTTCTTGTTTGCGGAATTTAATTGCGTTACCTATAAGGTTCTGAAATAACTGAACAAAATTACTTTCATTGCCAATTAATGTCGGTAACTCATCATTAGTGATAATCGCTCCGCTTTCTTCCATATATGCATGCATACTATTAATTACCTTACCTAAGATTGTATTGCAATCAACTTCTCCCGCAGACTTATCTGTACGTCCAATACGTGAATATGCCAGCAGGTCATTTATTAACTTCTGTAAACGCTTAGCTCCGTCCACTATAAACTCTATAAACTCATTCGCATCTTTATCCAGTTTATCTTTATAACGTTTTTCTAAAAGCTCGGAATAACTTGCCATCATTCTCAAGGGCTCTTGTAAATCATGAGATGCAACATATGCGAATTGTTCTAAATTTTCATTAGAGCGTTTAAGTTCCAATTCAGCCCGTTTGAGTTCGGTTATGTCTCGAGCCACGTGTACGTCACCTATCATCTTTCCTTTTTTATCGAATAGCGGGGTTGTACTAACTAAAAAATAACCTCCAAGTTTATTTTCATATACTTCTTCTATATGCTGGTGTCCATCCTTCAGTGTAAGAGAATGGGGACAAAAATTAGGTGGTTCTGATAATCCATGTACACACTTGTAACAGGGTAAACCTATGCACTGCTCCGCTTTTAACCCTAAACGCCGCGACATCGCTTCATTTACCTGGATAATTTGATGTTTATCATCAAGAATTGCAATCATATCCGGTACACTGTTAAATGTTCTCTCCCATTCTTCTTTAGCACGAACAACAGAATCCTCGGCCTCTCTGCGTTCTGTGATATCCTGTATCATTCCGATTGACTGTATAATTTTACCTGATTTATCTCTAATATGCTCACATTTTTCTTGGACTATCCGAGTTTCGCCGGTTGATTTATTTATAACCCGGTGTTCTATTTCGTAGTTATCTCTTCCCTCACGAATAGAACTGGAATATGCATTATCAACAATAGAACGATCTTCAGGATGTATTGCCTCAAGAAATGCCTCGTATGTAGCAGCAAATTCTTGCGGTTTCAAACCAAAAATACGATAAACCTCATCTGACCATATCAACCGGTTGTTTATAAGATCCAGTTCCCAACTGCCAAGATGTGCTATCTTCTGTGCTCTTTCAAGTTGTTCCTCACTTTCCTGCAATAATTTTTCTGACTGCTTTCGTTCAGTTATATCCTGAAAGACCGTGGCAAATTTTCCTTTACCCGGAGAAAAAACGGATATACTAAAATGCTTTCCCATCGGAGCAAAATAAGTTTCAAATGATTCCGGGTTACCTGAAGAAGCAACTCTCGAATAAATATCTAAATAAGGCGGTTGGTTTGTTGCATAAAGTTCCGATGCCTTTTTACCTATTGCATTTTCTTTTGCTAAACCCGTTATAGAGCTAAATGCGGGATTAGTATCTTTTATTATATAATCAACTGCTTTACCTGATTCGTCATACACAATATCGTGAATAACAACTCCCTCAGTCATTGAAGAATACAAAGTTGTCAGCTTTTCTTCTACCTGTTTGCGTTCGGCTATTTCCTTATTCAATTCATTACGTGAAGCGGTCACATTCTTTAAATCATGAGTCATTTTATTTAATGATTTTGAAAGCTGGCCAATTTCATCTTTTAAATTAATTTCGATTTCATAATCTAAATTACCGCTCCCGATTATCTCTGCACCATAAGATAGTTTTTTAATCGGCTCAGAAAAAGAATGAGCAATAGAAAATGCCATTATACCGCACAAAACTAAAGTAATAATCATTATTATAATTGTCAAATTCCTTAAATTTGTAGTATCGATAAATGCTTCTTTGGCATCGATCTTAGCCACTATTCCCCAATCTAACGAAGGTATATATTGCCATGCCGCAATTACTTCCTTATCTCGGTAGTCAATTAGATGCCCTGCTCCTTTTTTGCCCTGCACAGCTTCTTGAATTGGGCCGCCAAGCTTACCTCCAATATTTACGCTTCTATTAAGAACCGATCCCGGATCGTGTCTAAGAGGATTAATATATACTATTTGATTTCCTACTTTTTTCCCTAATAATATCTCTCCGGTAACACCTAATCCAGCTACATCCTGCATAATTTTAAAAATGGGCACCATATCAACTTCAAAAACAATAACCCCGATAAAAATTCCATCGGAATCATAAGCCGGAGCAGTAATCAGCATTACCAATTTATTATCATTTACTTTATTTAAGAAAACATCAGAAAAATAAACTTTATTACTTCCTTCTTCGAAGGACTTTTGTTCTGGGTCCGGAAGAAGATTTAGAAAATCATTTTTAAAATTTTTAGAGTTACTCTTGTAAACAATTTTACCACTGGGATTAACCAGCATAATATCGGATAACCCTAACACTCTCTGCATATGTTGCAATTGCGCATCAAGAGTTTTTTTAGCAGTAAGAAATTCCTGCTTTGCCGGATTATTAGCAAACCGGTTCAGTACGGGCAAATTTGTTTTAATGTTATAAAAACCCTGAGCTGTTTCTATATTTGTTTTTAATCCGTAAAAATACGTTTCTATTCTTTCTGCTTTATAAAAGGTAATATTTTGCAAACCTTCAATATGATGTTCCTCTATAGAATGCTTAAAATTAGTGTAAGTTAGAGAACCTACAAATAGCGTAGGAATCAATGCAACTGCAAGAAACATAATAGTAAGTTTTGTTCTTATAGACATATCAATCCTATTCCTAATAGCACAAACAATATAGCTGTATGACAAGCCATCGCCGAATTTACACCTTTTATATAATAGTAAAGAAACGAAATATTAATAATATAACCAATTACTGCTAATGCGCCGATTATTCCGATTGTTATTCCTATAATTTTTAGTTTTTTATGAACTTTTTCTAAATTTCCTATGCTTAAAATACCTGATACAGCTATCAATATAAAATTTATCATTGTTGGGATTGATGGCCGTCCGGGAACCACTGTTTTAACTCCGCCTGCTGTTTCACTAATAAATAAATTCTCCAGGCCTGTATGAATTCTAAAAAGAGTAGAAAAAAATAATATTCCCATAAGAAGAATAATAATTAAGCTGGTTATTGAAATAATTATTTGTGCCTTATCAAATTCGCCCTCTTGTACCTTAGTGATACTATAAATAACAATACCACTTAATAAAAAAGATATCGCGGTGTCAAACTTCATTGACACCCATGACGGAGAAATGCTTTTCAAAATTTCTATATTAAATATCCAGCCTATTATTACAGTAACACCGGCAATAATCACTATAAATGACAATACCCTGGCTATTTTTCTTTTCTTTTCTGCGGTCATAGTTTAGATGCCCTTTTTATTATAATAGTTTCATTTTTTATAGAGAGTTTAAAAGTCGTATTTGCCGTCATTGCGAACCCCGAGTTTATCGAGGGGTGCGGCAATCCCATTAGATTGCGGAGCCTGTTCCGAGCTTGTTATAGATGAGATTGCTTCCCACCACTTCCGCCACTGAAACTTTCTTGCCCACCAACGGTTCAGTGGTGGGGGCGGACAAGAAATCGTAGGTAGGCAGGCGTTAATGCTCGCAACCTTCGGGATTGCTTCGTCGGTCGCTGTGGCGACCTTCCTCGCAATGACACAACAGGCCGTCATTGCGAACCCCGAGTTTATCGAGGGGTGCGGCAATCTTATAATTCACAATATAAATCTTTCCAATTTTTATTCATATCTTCGATTAGTTTAATTTTTCTACTTCTTGAACCTGCCTTTATCTGTTTCTCCCTTATTATTGCATTTAAAGAACTATCGAAAATTTCATAATAAACAAGTTTATCTATATTATATTTTTCAGTAAATCCTTTTACTATTTTATTTTTATGTTCGTATATACGCTTTTTTAAATTACTTGTTACTCCTGTATAAAGAACATTGTTACTTGTATTTGTCATTATATAAATCGCATAGGATTTTTGCATAAGTCTTCGTAAGTTCGAGATTGCTTCCCACCACTTCCGCCACTGAAACTTTCTTGCCCA
Organism: Elusimicrobia bacterium RIFOXYD2_FULL_34_15; assembly: GCA_001800605.1. Lineage (GTDB taxonomy): Bacteria > Elusimicrobiota > UBA8919 > UBA8919 > UBA8919 > UBA9627. Next base: position 58,392 of record MGVS01000031.1, on the reverse strand, counting down.
CCAACGGTTCAGTGGTGGGGGCGGACAAGAAATCGTAGGTGGGCAGGCGATAATGCTCACAACCCTCGGGATTGCTTCGTTGGTCGCCAAGGCGACCTTCCTCGCAATGACACAACAGGCCGTCATTGCGAACCCCGAGTTTATCGAGGGGTGCGGCAATCCCATGAGATTGCTTTAAAATACAATTATAATAATTTTTTTTTAAATTACAACAAGTGAGTTTATTGCTTAAAAAGAGATACCGGCTGTTAATTGTAAGTCGTATTTGAGGTTCGAAAACGTGTATTCACCATTTTCTTCACCAAGGAAAGTATTGACAAGGAATCCGGCAGATAAATCGTTGATATTCTTGTAGGTAACTCCTGTTGATAATATACCTGAACCATCATCTATATTAAGAATATAATTCATATTCAAATTCATGTCACTTATTACAAATCTGCTTAGTGTGGTAAAAATAGCACTATAATAACGTGAAAGATAATTTGGATCATATAGGTTGTTCAATAATAAAAATTCCATTTTTGTTCCGCTGCTTAAAATTGTTGGTGCACTAAATTGGTAGATGTTATTATCTTTAAAAATGTTTTCTTTATATCCCGGTTGGTTATAAAAAAATTCGGTTGATACAGTAAGACGGTCGTTGAAATTCCCTATTCTGAATCCTTTAGAAAAATTAATACTTGAACGCGGTGCCCAGTCCTTATTATTTCTGAATATCTCAAGTGTCCCCTGATTTTCTCTGATTCGATTTACGTTGTCGCCTTTTGAAATGCTAAACTCTCCTAATATATCTATGTCGCTTATCCGGCTGGAAAAATCATATCCAAAAACCGGATTGTATGTTTTCTTTGCCCAGCCGGAAAATGCCATTTCTGTTTTACCGGTGAGGAATTCATATTTCAGTGCTCCGCCTAAATTTTCAGGTGATGGAGCGTTACCGGTATCGAGAAATCCGTATATATTATACTTTGTACCGAACGGTACGTGTAGTTTCATACCATATGCACCTTCACGGTAACCTATTTTACGTATAAAGGGTTTCTTTTCTATATTGATTAAATCTGTAGGATTCCATAAATAGCAGCGACCCCAATGGAGAACCTGTTTTCCGGTTCGCAGATATACGTGACGGTCAAAATTAAAATCAAAGAAAAGTTCGCGCAGATTAAATTCGGTAGTTCTTGATTTTGGCTGATAGTTTGTTTCAAGGTTAGCAAAAGCTTTTATGTCATTTTTCATCCTAACATCGAGAAATATATTACTAAGGATGTACGAATTTAAAAAATCTTTTGTGGATGTGCTTATTCCTATATCTTCCGTTACACTAGTGAGCTCTCCGGAAAATCCGATTGATTTTTTTTCTTCGGCTTGCGGTGTTGTATTGGCTTCCTGAGTAATCACATTAGTATTAGAAAACATTTCGTTTTCATTTATTTCTTCTGCCGAAAAGCCGGTTCCCGCTGACAAAATTACAAAAAGAATAGATAGCGTTAATAATTTTTTCATGTTATTTCAAGTCACATAACAGCGATTGCTTCCCACCACTTAATCGTAGGTGGGCAGGCGTTAATGCTCGCAACCTTCGGGATTGCTTCGTCGGTCGCTGTGGCGACCTTCCTGGCAATGACAACACTTTGCCGTCATTGCGAACCCCGAGTTTATCGAGGGGTGCGGCAATCTCAAGTTATTTACTTAAATTCTCTAGATATGCCTTTGTAAATATTTTATCGTCAAGCTTTTTAGTGGAAATGTTGGATATTTCCACTATTGTTTTGTTGCCTTTTTCAAATTCATCAATATAAATATGCTTAACCGGCACATATCTTTCGTCAATTATAGTAAATTTTAGAAAATATGCCGTCTGCATTAATGTTCCGGAAAGCGAATAGGATTCTTCTTTAAGTACAAGGTTATTATCCCTACGGGTCCAGTAGATTTTTTTCGGATAATCAACATCATTAACTTTTGCTTTTACCTCAAATTTATTTACAGGCACTTGCCCTAGCATTTCTTCTGAAATTTTCTCTTTGCTGTTGACATCAAGTACGGGTCCGTAAAGTTCTGTTAATTTCCGGGTTTCAAAATCTCCGCTATGCGCATCAGTTCCCCCGATGCTTTCGTCGCGGTTTATATGCTGGAATGTCCTTGTGTTTATGCGGTACATCCAAAAATTATCGCCTACACGCAGGTATCCGTTCCCTTTTTCGTTTTCCGGCGATTTCATAACAATAAGAAATGAATCGTCGGAATCTCTGCGGTAATATGCCATCTCAATTATTTTTGTGCCTTCATCTTTTTTTTGCTGAGTCATTACTACGTTCGCATTTGCATCAGTTTTGATTTTATAATTTTTGTCGATGCTTTCAAGAATAGGAATTACGCGGCTTTCAGCAAAAACCATCATTGGAAACACTAAAATAACAAATAAAATAAAAATATTTTTTTTCAAAGTTAAACTCCTTATAGAATCTGATTACACACCTGCCTGCCGACAGGCAGGGATTCAATTAAAAGGGTTGGGCTCTAATCTGTGCAATCTATTTTCCAATCTGTGTAATCAAACATCCTTTTCCTAAAGGATGTTTTTACTCAAAATGTCCAAGTGCCTTTGCCGGCGATAGATTCGCCGCACGTCTTGCAGGAAAATAGGCGGTTACTACCGCAATTACAATTATCAGCAATATATTACCTGCTATACCTGCTACCGTCGGCAGAAAATAAAGATGGCCGTTTACAAGCAGCATCCCTAACGGATTGTCCTGCATATTTATTGTTAATCTGGAAAGAAACCAAATCCCGCCAAATCCGATTAATGTGCCGGTAATTGATGCAAATAGCGTCAGGAAGAAAGTTTCAAGTATGAATGTGTTTCTTACATCGTTTTTTTGCATGCCGATAGCACGCACCGTACCAATTTCGCGGGTGCGTTCGCGGATAGTCATTCGCAAAGTATTTACAACACCTAAAAGTATTATAAAAAACAAAACCATTACAGCAGATAGCGTTATCAGTTTTAACACGCCTTCAAGTTTCAATATATCACTTGCGGTCTCATACATAGTTGCTACATCCACGACTGTACCCTTCCACTTTTTTCTTCCTAATTCCCTGTATTTTTCTACTGCTTCGTCAGTATTTAATGTCCTTTTTAAAAGTATCCATTCTGGAGCAAGAATTGGATACCAAGGGTCATTCTCCTTGGGAACCAATACCGATGGGTATAAAGTATAACTTTTAGGCAGATTCTCGTAATAGGTATCATAAAATTTTTCATCATTTACAAGAATTGTACTATCACTTAAACCGTCGCTTGGGTTAAAAATTGCATTTACTTTATATGTTAGTATGGTCTGTTTATTTTCAAATTTGTTGTCGTACCTTACCTCTATGTTATCGCCGGGTAAAACATCTAAAATATTTGCAAGCGGTTGAGAAATGATGACACCATCTTTTGTTAAAACATTTTCAAGAGTTCCATCAGTGAATTTAAGCATTTTAAAAAGTTTTTTCTTTGTTTCATCGTCACTTTTGTATCCGAATATAGTCGCGTCCATCTGTTTATTTCCGTGCGTTATTGTTGCGTGAATAACCGCAAGCCCGGGTTTTAAACGGTCATGAATCCTGTCAGCAAGCATCCGCGCATTTTTCTGCGGATTTTTCAAGGTAATGCTTATGCTTCCGGTTTCGTATGGACGGTAAGCCAATATTTCCTTTGCTTTATCAAGTTCAAGAAAAATAACCGGCTGCATGAAAATATTGTCATTTTTCATAATACCGACAATTGTAAGCCGCGCCGCCTGGTCCTGACCAAACATGTTCCGGAAACGCACACGGATAACGTCGTTTTTCTTTACATTTAAATATCGCGCTTTTTCTTCAGAAACTATAACTGGATTTTCTATAGCCGGGTTTTCCAGATCTTTCCAAGTACCTTCAATTAATCTGAATGCTTCCTCAACTTCTTTTCTGGTTTTTTCGCTTATACCCTGTTTTGTATTCACCCCGACAAGTATTATATTGTCAGATTTCCCGTTTCCGATAGCGCGCATGAACATTCCTACACCTTCATCAGCTTCTTCAACACCGGGTTCACTTTTAACTATTGTCATTATACGGTCTTTATCGCGGAACAATTCTCTGGATATTCTGCCTTTTTCATTGAAACGAATTGTAACTTGTCCCGTTACCCAACGCATGATTTTATTAAACATTATATCGGAAATACCGTGAGAAAATGAATTTGCAATGACAAGAATAGTTACACCCATAGCCATCGCTATTCCTAAAAGTATATTTCTTCGTTTTTGACGAAATAGATTACGTAAACTTAACATTATTAATAGTTTCATATTTTAATCTCTTGTTATCGCATCTAGCGGTGTAATACTTCTTGCCACACCAACCGGATATAACGCTGCAATAACTGTTACAAATATCAACTGTATCAATATTAGACCTATATCCGGCATCATTAGTACAGGACGAAAAATATCACCGCCATAAAGCAGCTGAACCATATCATTGGAAGTAGTTATTTTGAATAGCGGTATAAGTTTGACAACTATTACGCCTACAATAATACCCGCACCGCCGAAGACCGCGGAAAGTATTGCTGTCTCACCGATAAACATTCCGCCGATAAACGATTTTCTTGCACCAATAGCGCGCATCATTCCCAATTCAGAAGTTCTTTCAAGTGCTGCCATAGTAAGCGTATTAATAATAATTATAACCGCTACACAAAAAAGCACAGTTACAAAAACAAACAATGCCCCTTTAATTATTATAGCCATACTGCCGATAGGACCCGAAGCTCTATTCCATGTAATTGCTCTTACTTCCGTATTAGATTCAGTAAGAACATTATTGAGTTTTGCTATTGCAGTCTTATATGAAATCCCTTCTTTAAGCTTAATAAAAACTAGATTATAAATACCGTTTTCAATATTAATATCCGTTTGCTTTTTTTGCGATGATATGTCGGCTTTTTTCAATTCAGTTGCTTTATTTTGGATATTTGGAACAACTAGAGATTCTGAACCGAACATTGAATCGAGATTGGAGTTTTCCATATTTAAAAGTTTTTTTTCTTCTATCGGTATTTCTACTGCTAAATCCGTTGCAGAAAAATAACCGAGACATTCACGGTAAGATTCTATATCAGTAATGCAGAAATGACCAAATATAGTATTAAGCGCATTATATTTTATTATACCTTTGACTTCGAATCTGACATCGGTTGCCGAATTCATACTACTTGCCATGCCCATAAGAACAATACTTGAAGAAATAGCAATATTCTGAAAATTTTCAAGTGCTGCCTTTGTCATATTTTCTTTTACAAGTTTGCTGTTTTCAGGGATAATCCATATATTTAAAGATGTATATACATGTTCGTCACGAACATGGGTCGGCATTAGAAGTCCTTTTTCTGCTGGATTTAATAGACGTCCTTCTATTACTTTGAAACTATTAGGAAACATTTTTTGATATTGCGTAAAATCGACACCTAGTAGATATGCTACACTAGGCGTGTTTTCATCTTCTTTCAGTATCATCGCAAGGTTTTTCCCGACCGGCAAATATCTTTCCACATAATCCTGATTTTTAAGAACTTCTTTTATCTGCTTATATGTATTGATGGGCTCTACAGATGAGCCCATGAAATTAAAAAATACGTTTTCAGTCTTTTGCTTATCGGATATCAAAACTAAATCACCCATAAAAGTGTTTACTATATTTTTATTGATACCCTCATTCATACCGCTTATAATACCGTTTCCTATCGTCATAAGAAACGCTCCGATAAACAAAATAATACCGATAACTATGCTTTTTCCTTTATGCCGAAGTATGTTGCGCCATGCAATTTTAAACATTAAATTCATACAAATTCCGTTATTCTCTGACTATAAGACCATCTTTAATTTTTGTTATATTATTTGCATATTTCAAAACATTTGCATCATGTGTAGAAAAAATAAATGTTGTTTTTTCTATTTGATTCATAACCCTCATGAGCTCAAGAATCTGTGCACCGGTTACTGAGTCAAGATTCGCGGTCGGTTCATCTGCAAGAACTATATCGGGATTTGTTACAAGCGCCCTTGCAATAGCAACTCGCTGACGCTGGCCGCCAGAAAGCTCTGCAGGACGGTGTTTTGCGTATTCCGTTAGACCAACCTCATCTATAAGTTTTTCTGCCCGTTTCCTTATTTCTGATACCGATTGTTTCTTCATTAAAAGTAGAGGAAACTCCACATTTTCAATAACATCAAGAACGGGGATAAGATTGAATGTCTGGAATATAAATCCTATTTTATTAAGTCTTATATCAGTTATCTCTTTATCTTTTAATGAAGTTATTTCTCTTCCACCTACCTGAACACTTCCTTCTGTAGCAAAATCAATACAGCCTATAACATTAAGAAGAGTGGTCTTTCCGCTACCCGAGGGTCCGATAATACTCATAAAATCCCCCTCGTTTACTTGTAAGTCAATCCCCCGCAAAGCATATACAGTTGTGCTACCCAGAGGATATTCTTTTTTTAGTCCTTTAATTTCAATAATACTCACGATATTTCTCCTTATTTAATTAGGGACAGCGCCCATATATTTATTACACTAATTACTTAGATATATACAAGGTATTTATTCTGCAGTTATTTTTGTATTTTTTAATAATAATATATCATTAAAATTTCTTTAAATTTATCAATATTGAATATTGAAATATTGGGCGCTGTCCCTTTTAAATAGAATAAGAATAAATTATTTCAACCAGCTATCAAGATGTTCAGCAACAAATTCATCATCATTTAGATGCGGATATGAACTATATACTCTGTCAATTTCTTTTGATTGTCCGGGAGATAAATCTAAATTTTTATCTAAGCACCATCGCCCTGAAAGTAAACCCTGACGCCTTAAAATCTCGTGAATTCCAGGAATACAACCTTTAAATTTATTAGCAACATCAAATACCGTAGAATTTGAATCTGTTATTTGAATGCCTTTTGTAATTAATTTCGAAGGAATAAATTTATCGGATGTTTTGACTCTTTTTGTTTCTTTTAAAAGTTCTACTGCTTTTTTTGTCCAAAAGGCCCAATGCCCCAATAAACCGCCAACAATTCTTATTTTTTTCCCTTTGAACTCATAAGTGGTTATAAGGTCATTTACAATGTTATCATCATTACCGGTATATAAAACAATATCGGTTCTATTTGTTTCTGCTACTGCACGGACTACGTCTATTGTCTGATATCTGTTAAATGGCGCCATTTTTATTGCAATTACATTTTGTATTTGTAAAAAACGGGTCCAAAAGTTAAAATCAAGTATTCTACCGCCTACACTTGGCTGAAGGTAAAATCCAAAAATAGGAATTATTTCCGCAACTTTTTTGCAATGTTCAATTATTTCATTGGTTGTTTCATTTTTAAATGCTGATAGTGACAATAAACCCGCATGATACCCAAGGTTGTTGGCAAGATTTGCTTCAGAAACCGCCTGTTTTGTTTTCCCGCAGATACCTGCAACTTTGATTAATTTTCTGTTAAACTCATTTACAGTTACAGAAGCTAATTCAAGCACCGGTTTATATAACCCGACTTTTTCTTCGTGAATTTCAAATTGAGTGGTATGGACACCAACAGCTACACCGCCGGCACCTGCTGAAATATAATAGCGAGTCAGTGCTTTCTGTCTTTTTTCGTTTAATTTTCTGTTTTTATTTAATGCTAATGGATGGGCAGGAATAACCAGCCCTTCTTTTAATAATTTTAAAATTTCATTTGATTTCTTCATTTAGAATTTTCCATCCCTATTTTGAAAATGTGTCGGTTTATTTATTGTCGTTCCTTCAATTCTAACCCAGTGTGCTACCCATTGAATCATTTGTTCTACAGATATTTTTGCAGGTCCAAATAATTTCCGGCATTTTTCCGTGTTGCTTAACAATGCGGTTTTAGATTCTTTGCCTTTAAAAACAGGTTTTCTGTTAAAGATTTTTCCGAAACGGTTTGCCAAATATCTTACAGATAAAATTTCGGCACCTGTCATATTTAGAACATTTGCAGGACTCTTGCAAATATCAAACGACTGTACTGTAATATTATTCGCATCTCCCTGCCAGATAATATTTGCATAACCCATACTTAAATCTATAACTTTTTTATTATACACTTTTTGGGCAATATCCAATAGAACACCGTATCTTAATTCATTTGCATAATTTAATCTTATCAAAACAACCGGAGTTTTATATTTAGATGAAAAATATTGAAATATCCTTTCTCTGCCTAAACAAGATTGTGCATATTCACCGTTAGGACCTGGGGTGTCTGTTTCTTTTGAACCTTTTGAATTAAACGGCATCATTGTATATACATTGCCAGTAGAAAAAGCAATTATTTTGGAATTTCTATATTTTTTTGCAATAATCGCGGGTAAATAACAGTTTATAGCCCAGGTTAATGATTCGTTGCCTGTTGAACCAAACTTCATTCCGGCCATGAATACAACATTCGGCACATCCGGCAGTTTATTGACAGCTTCTTCGTCCAGTAAGTCACAGGTAATCGTCTCTATACCGGATTTTTCTAAATCTTTTTTAGATTCCGGAGAAGAAAATCTTGCGACACCGATAACTTTTTTGTTTACTCCCGCTTCATTTATTGCCCTCTTAACCAGTTTTGCTAATGTAGGACCCATTTTACCTGATATACCAAGGATGATTATATCGCCTTTTAGCTTTGAAATAGTTTTAACTGTTTCTGGCGATGGCCTTGATAAAATTTCTTCAAGTTCTTGTTCAGTATTTATAAGAGGTAAAATGTTTTTGTTCATAAAAAAAGCCCTTTAAATCCGGGCAAGATCTCTACAACAATTTGAGTTTTTCACTTATCATCTCGAACATAAAAGCAATTATAAATAACTTAAACCTGTATTTAGTGTGAGTAATTAGTAGTTAGGGATAAATTTTTCGTTTAACTTTATAAAATTAACACCTTGCGCTAATTACTAAATACTAATTACAAATTACTTAAATTTTGAGTATTAACGAAAAATTTATAAGCGGGTGATGGGAATCGAACCCACGTATCCAGCTTGGAAGGCTAGTGTTCTACCATTGAACTACACCCGCATAATTTTTGTGAAACAAAAATTATAGAGCAATTGAAATTAGAGAATAGAAAAAGAAAAATTTTCAATTGCGATCTATTTTCAATTTTCTATTGTTCTGCCATAATTTTAAAAATTTACTCGGGGACGACGGGATTTGAACCCGCGATCTCTGCCTTGATCCCGATGAATCGGGATTAAACCAAGCTACACCTCGTAAATTTTTACAAAATATTTTACTCGGGGACGACGGGATTTGAACCCGCGATCTCTGCCTTGACAGGGCAGCATGTTAAACCAAGCTACACCACGTCCCCAATTGATAAAATTAATTTCTCAATGAACTTTCTGCTTTTTTGCCGCTTTATTTCTTTTTCTCTAATTATAGCATCACTTCTATTTGTGAACTCCTCTTTATATATTATTCTCCACGGCTTTTTTCTACTAGACCAACTATCAACACTAGAATTATGTATCAATAAGCGTTTTTCGGGATTACCTGAATAACCCACATAATATGTCCCATCTGATTCACTTTGTAATATATATACAAAAAACTTACCTTCCATTCTGCCTTGATCCCGATGAATCGGGATTAAACCAAGCTACACCACGTCACCAAAAGAGACAATAAAAAGTTAAAATTAAAATTAAAATAAAGTCTTTATGTCTTTATTTTTGATTTATATTATTTTTCTTCGAATCTTATTTCAGGAAAAGTCTTTAACTTGACTCTTTTGTCTCAATTTTTATTTATACTTTTTATTTTAACTTGCCTCTATAAAATGGGCGATACAGGGATTGAACCTGTGGCTTCCACCTTGTAAGGGTGGCACTCTCCCGCTGAGTTAATCGCCCAGTCTGAAACAACCTATAACTAATGGCTTATAACTTATAACAAAAAGATTATAAATTATAGGTTATCGGTTATAAGTTGATTCATATGCCCCCAGCCAGAGTTGAACTGGCGCTACCACCTTGAAAGGGTGGTGACCTAACCGCTAGTCCATGGGGGCGGTAATGAGAAATTATACAAAAAACTATTAAAAAGTCAATATAAAAACGCGTTATAGGGTTATAGAGTTATTGAGTTTTAACCCTAAGAACGCTACAAACCCTAAAACTCTATTAATTCTTCTATTTGCTTTTTAACATTTCGAAGGGTACCTTGTAAACTTCACCGGTACCTTCTGAGGTAAGGAAAAGATTATCCGTTGTCATGCTCAGTCCTGAGATTTTCCTAGATTGAACAGAATTAGAACCGAAGGCGGGTATTTCATATGTGGAAATCTGGCTAATTTTTTTGTTCTTTTCATCTAAAAAATATCTATGCACTTTATCAGTGTCTGCATCGGCAATAAAAACATTTTTTCCCCTGATATAAAGACCTACTGCATTGGGATTTGAAACAGACGCTGAATATAGTACGGTCAGATCCTTATCTTTTTTATGTTTATAAATTTTATCTTCAACAGAGTCGCATGTCCAAAGGAATTTATCGGAATCAAATATTGCTGATGGATTTGTGCCGGGGCTTTGAAAGCTCCCGATTACTTTTAATGAATTTTTGTCCAGTTGAAAAATTTTTCTTGAAAATGCATCACAAACCCATAAAACCTTTTTACCGGAAGCAATACTCGAGGGATGAATGTCTGTAAGTTTTTGTGATTTTATAAGCGTTAAAAAGGAATCCAATTTATGTTTATATAAAGTCTGTGAAAACCAGTCACAAATCCAAATTTCATTGTCAGAAATAGTAATACCTGAAGGATGAAGTGATGGCGTTGAATAATATGAAATAGCCGGTTTTGGCGGGTTATAAAAAACTATCGCTAAAATAATAAATAAAATAGCTGAAAATCCGGCCAGCGAATATTTTAATAACTTTTTTAATGGAATATGTTTTTTCACTTCTAATTTTTTGTCATGGTTGCCTGCTATAAGCTCTTTTAATGCTTCTTTTGCATCAACGTAATGAGGATTGATATCCAACGCAATTTTGTATTCACGTGCGGCGTTGCCATAAAGTTTTATTTTTTCATAGGTTCTTGCTAAATCATAATGAATATTGGCAAATTCATTTGAAAATTTTAATGCTCTGCTGAATTCGGCAATTGCTTCCTCATACATGCCTGCTATCGCATATGCTTTTGCGGTATAATAATGTTTATTTGTATTTTTTATCTTATCCATATTTTTAAAATCAAGTTAAAAGTTTCCGCCACTAAGTCGTTCTTGCCCGCCAGAGTCTCAGTGGCGGAAAAAATTGTGGTTTATATTTATTAATTCACCGAGCAAGCTCGGCAACTACAAATACTACAAACTATAAACTCTGAACTTATTTTACTTTTTACTCGTTAGCTGTTTTTAAATTTACCGGGGCATGCCCCGTTAGAGATAGGAAGCATTTATGCTTCCGTGGTAATTAAAAGTATTTCCAAAGTTCAATATCCCTCTTATTATTTCAATAATATGTATAACTCATCAACCCATCTCTAACGGGGTAAACTGATTTTAACCGTTGTCCCTATGTCTTCTTCACTAGAAATATCGAATTGACAGTTATACACATCCAATATTCTGCGTGTCCTTGTTAGACCGAAACCAAAACCATTTTTTTTCTTGGTGGAAAAAAATGGTCTCGCTACTTTAGGCATCAAATGAACCGGAATCCCACGTCCTGTATCTGAAACTTCAACTAAAATATTTTTATCCGAAAAATTTATTTTAATATTAATTAAACCGCCTTTTGGCATTGCATCAAAAGAATTTCTGATTACTTCAGTGAAAATAATCTTTAAATGATCTTTGGAAATTGCTACTTCAGGAATACCTTCAACAGCACTTTTTGATATTTTGATATTCCTCTCAAATAATATTTCCTCGAATTCAGAAATTACCTCATCAAAAAGAACATCCGGATTAATAGTACCGTCCTCTTTTTTTACCGGTTCAGAAAACCAGGAAAGTTCATCGGCTAGTTTCGACATCCATTCCGTATGTTCAATAATAGTGTTAAGAATAATTTTAGCTTTTTTTCCTTTACATATTTCAGATAGCACCCTTGTAAGCCCTTCCACATTTCCGATATCTTTTCTCAGAAACCTTACAAACTCAGAAATAAGTATTATTTCTTCGTTATTTTTTTTGTTTTCAACAATAGAAACATTTTCGATACTCTCCTGTCTTACTGATTCTATTTCATTGACAGTTTGTATTATCAGAGATTTTTTTTCTTCTTCTTTTATTTCTATTTTTTTATTTGTTTCTGATATATTTTTTTCAAGCTCTTCTATCTTAGCCTGAAGCTCTTTAATCGTGGCGGTATGTTCAAATATTTTGTCTTTCAATTCTTTTTTTTCTAAATTGCTTTTCTTTTTATCATCATTAAATAGATGCTGCAATTCTACAAATTTAGCTCTCCAATAATCAGTTAATGATTTCATAAGTTTACCCCGTTAGAGATAGGAAGCGTTTTCTTAAATGCTTCCGTGGTCATCAAAAATATCTCCAAAGTTCAATATCTCTCTTATTATTTCAATAATATGTATAGCTTAAAAACGCATCTCTAACGGGGTTTCCCCCTTATTTTACGGTATTAAAAGTTTTGTGCCCACGACAGGCATTCCTCTTTCAATTTTACTTTTATTAGAATTATATATTTCCTGCCATCTGTCCGGTGTATTGTAATATTTCTGTGAAATTGAATTCAGGGTATCACCTTTTTCGACTGTATGATAAATAATTCTTTTTGCAGGCGGGCGGTATTCCAACCTTCTTTTTTCTATTTCTAGCTGTTCTTTTTGTTTCTGTATCTCATCAAGCTGAGTTTTAGTTTTTTCTGCTTCGGTAGATGTTGTGGAAAGCTGTTCTTCTGAAACTTTTAAGTTCTTTTGTAGTTCCTGTTTTTCCTTTTCTAAGTTGGCAATCTTATCTTCCAAATCTGCCGTATACGGATCGTTAAGCTCCTTGCCAAACATAAAAACAACCGAAAGACGATGACTACCAAAAACATCTCTAATTCCCATTAAAGGTAATTGAAAAGCATAATCAATTTTTAACGGATCCGGCAAGAATGAAAGCCCTAATGATACCCCCAGGGAGTCTTTTGCATATTCAACACCTTCTCTTATAAAAAACCTATCTTTGAAAAATGCTTTTTCGGCACCGGCAAAAAATTTAATGTCTTTTTTCTTTTGTTTCTCAATATCTAAACATATCGAACCAAATTTTGCACGGGTACTCAGACCTATTCGCATTCTTATCGGAAGAGATACCATTTCATAGATTCCTATATTCGGTTCGTTTAGATTAAAAGCAGCAATTCCTGCTGAAATTCTATTTGTCATTTTAATAAACATTCCAACGTCGCTTGAAAATGAGGTTCTGGATGTTCTTGTGAAAACAGGATCTATTGCTGTGTACGCATCACTTCCATACATTATTTTCAGAATCTTTATATTAGCACCCAGCGAAATTACTCTTGAAATATCTTTTGCGTAACTTAGCGAAGCAGTATTTTCAGTGTATGCAGACATAAGCCTAAAATCACTTACTGAAAACGCAAGAGATTCCCTCCCCCTTAACGGACGTAAATAACCGACAAATCCTTCCGAAAGATTGCTTTTATCATCTAATCCCATAAAAGGTTTACCGTAGTATGTAATTAATTCGCTATGCCTTACTTGTGATAAACCCGCAGGATTATAAAAAATACCCTGGATATCATCAGAAAGCCCCGTATAGGCATTCCCCATTCCATACGGACGAGCGCCTGAAAATGTATTTTCAAACGCCGAATACAAATTAGGTGTTATGATAAGCATTAAGCTAAATAATATAATATATTTTCTCTTCATAAATTCTCAAATACCACAATTTTAACTTTTAACTTTTAATTTTAACTTGGTTCCTACCTCGCTACCACGACCGTTCCATTTGCGGTATATTTTCCATTTTTTACCTGATAAATATAAATACCCGGTAATACTACTTTACCGTCTGAATCTTTACCGTCCCATAAAAACCAGGAAAAATCTCTTTGTGTCATATCCGAGACTTTTTTACCGGACATATCAAAAATTTGTGCATTTATACTTTCTTCTGTAATACCCGAAAATGTTAGATTTATCTCATCATTAATACCGTCACCATTGGGCGTAAATATTTTAGTAGGGAACGAAGAAACAAGTTTAAGTTTATATGAACCTATACTTCCGGTATAAAATCTACCAAGTTTCTTTGTTTGAACTGTTATGCTGTTACCAATTCTACCCCCTAGCGCAACATATTCTATTCCATTAAACCAATAAACGCAATCACCATTTGTTTCAAAAGTAATTTTTACTGGTGATGAAAATTCAAAATTGTAAATTTCATTCATATTGCTTATATTAAGCGGCTTTATATCATAAATATTTCCGGATTTAGAAATAGATATGATTTTACCTGTTAGTGAAATCTGTGCTTCGGTTGGAATTTCTATAATCAAATCCCTGGTATTTGAAATCATTATTTGTTTGGTTTCATCTGGATTTATTGACATTGAATTTGCACTTTCATTTCCATAAACATCAACAGCTCTGATGGCGGTCCAATAACCGCTTATAGCAAGGGTCGAATTCTGGGTAGTATCTTCGGCAAACGTCCCGGATGTGCCTAGGATTTTTATATCACTAGAACGGTATATTTTGTATTTTGAAAAATCAGTAATTGATACGCCGTCTTCATCCAATAAAACAGAATCCCATGTAATAGAATTATTCGTCATTTTTATACCTGCAGGAGCAGCCGGCAATACCGGCCTTACATAAAAAGAATAAATTTCAGTTGAAAATATGCTTGATGGGACAATATATTCATCTGATGCTGCAACTTTCCAGTAATATGTTGTATTTTCAGTCAGATTGGAAATAAACGTATAAGTCGTAGTGCTTAAATTAGTTATTGTTTGATATGAAGCGAAATCTGAATAAGTAGAATAATATATAGTATATTTAACAGTCCACGGCGGATCCGGATCTTGCGATGCCGACCATACGAATGTAGGTTTTTTTAAAACGGTTTCGTTCTTGGGTGATGTAAGACTAAAATTTACCGGAGATGCATTAGAAGTGTTCACATATAGAATTCTGCTTTCATTTGAATATGTCACCCCTCCATCTACATCTATCGCTTTGGCACGCCAATAATATGTTTTATCATCAGGTATCGCTTCAATCAGAGTATATGAAGAATATGCAATGCCTATGGGCGCCTGCACAAAAGAAGAAAAATTACTATACTCAGAAATCTGAAGTCCATATGAATAAATTCCAGAATTATCGGGATCGGTGGAATTTTCCCAACTAAAAGATGGTTTTTCTGTAGCAGAAATAATACTATTGGCAGGAGAAGAAAGTCCAAATGCAACCGGAGGGGCATTAATCGGAGAGCTTACCGGTTTGGGTATAGTAATATCAATATTAGACCAACCTGACTCATTTTCATCTTTAATTTTTATAGCAAAATAATAAGTAGAACCTATAGCTAATCCTGTTAGAGTATATCTTTGTAATGAACCGGCAATCATAGAAGATGAAACCACCGCCCTATAAGGATAACCTGAAGAAACGCTGTTCCAATCTGTTTCGCTTGTTATCGGATTTGTTGGTGAACACCTAATTTCTATTGCACCGTTTATTATATTTCCGGAATTACCGTCATCTCCGGGTGAAGTCCAGGAAAGAATTGCATTCTTATAACCCGCTGAAACGGTTAAATTATTAACCGGGGAAGGCGGTATCAATTTCACTATGCAGGAATTATATAAATTTATTTCTAATCCCCCAACATCAGAAGATGAATTCCATATCCCATAGTTTGGTACTTCATCATAACCTTTGAGTGCAAAATATAGTTTTCTTCCACAATATTCGCTAAGTCCGGTTAATACTCTTGTCTCAACGCTGCCCCCGGCAACAAAATCTGTCCATATGCTATTATAAATTTTAACTTTTTCATAATCATTATAACCTGTTCTGGTAATTTGACCCTCATAATATCTTATAGAATATCCTGAGACCGGCGGGTCGGCTTTACTACCATCATCGCCTGGTGCGGTCCAAGTCAGTATAACATCTCCCTCATAAACACCTGTCAAAGCAGTTAAATCGGATATCCCGGCGGGATACTGTGGCGGTGACGGCTCGGCAGAATAAATAAAAGATACTCTAAATATAACAAATATTAATAAAAAAACAAACGCAGCTTTAAAACTATATTTCATATATTTCTTAATATTAATAATAATTTTTTTTAACATATTCCTTATACCGGCGAATTTAGCCAATCCCAAAACTTAGTTAAAATAGAATCTTTACTTTTTTCAGATTTAGAAATCTCTTCAATAACCGGCTTTAACTCATTTAATTTATCACTGGATAAAGAAATATTTTTAGATATTTCTATTTCTCCTTCCAACTTTTTTATTTCTTCAAAATGTTGTTTATTAGCTTCGGAAAGTATCTTTTCAATGCTATCTTTTTCTTGTTTATATTTGTTTTCGATATCTCTTAATTTTTTTGAAAACTGAGTTTCTATATCTTCCTTTTGAAATTTTAATCGTAATTCCATATCTTGCTGAAGAAAATTTATTTTTTCATCCTTTTTCTTAATTTCTGATGTAATTGAAACAATATCCCTACCAAGCTGTTCCTTGATAGATTCTAACTGTTTCGAGTTATTTCTCAACTTCTCAATTTCCTTTTCTTTTTCTGCTAATGTTTTTTTATCAATAGTATTATTCTGCGTTATCTCTTTCATTCTTTCTTGCATTTCCTTTTCTTTATTTACTAATGTTTCCTTATCGGCAGCTTTATCCCGCATTATTTCTTTCACTCTTTCCTGCATTTCTTCTTCATTTTCCGACATCTGTTCTTTTAAAGAATCTATTTGCCTATTTTTAACTTCAATCATCTCATCAAATTTTCGTTTCTCTGTTTCAATACGAGCTTCCAGTGTCTTTTCATTAGTTTTTAATTTATACTCCAAGGCTTCCAACTCCGCTTTTTTAAGCAAAATTTTCTTTGTTTCATCTGATGTATAATCATTTGTCCTGGCTGTCGTATCCATCCATTCCTTTTTTTCTTCCAGCCACTTATTCCTAATCGCTTCCGATTCCTTTTTTAACAATACTATCTGACTCCTTAAATCTATTAATTTTTCTTCTCCTGCTAAACCAATAGATCTTATTTCCGCACTATGAGTTTTTTCAATACTGCTATTTTCCGCTTCACCTTGCTTTTTAATGCTAATTTTCTCTTTTTCAAATTCATTTACTTTATTAGCAAGCTCTCTTGAAAATCGTTCGCGTTCATTAAGCAAGTCATTTGATAATCTGTCAATCATCGTTTTTAAATTGTTCTCGCTCTTCGTCATTTCTGAAATTCTATTTTCATAATTACTTTTAAGCAAAATTAATTCCTGTTCTTTATTCGAAATCAGCGTTTTATATTTTTCACCATCCTCATTCCACTGTTTATTTCTTGATAAAAGTTCGGAAGAAAGACCTGCTATCTTTTGTTCAAGCTGTGCTTTTTCTTCCTGTAATTTCCTTGACCAATCATAATTTATGTTTTCCAGCTTTTTCTGGATTTCCAATTCCAAAGCTTTCTTTTCCGATTCAACCTGTGCTATCTTATTCTGGTAATTTTTTTCAAGCTCACTTAATTTTATTTTTAATAAATCATCCTTCTCCTTAAAATTCTTTTCAAGCTCGGCTTTTCTTTCCTGATAATCTTTCGTAATATCCAAAATCTTTTTTTCAAATTGTAATTTTTCTGCATCATGCTCTTTATTTTTTATATTATACTCATATTCAAGTCTTTCAATTTTCAAACGCCATTCTTCATCTTTATTTTTAATATTTTTTTCGTATTCATTTATCTTTTTTTCAATCGCTATCTGATAATTTTTGTCCAATTCTACTTTAGAAAGACTAATATCTTCCAACTTACGTTTAAATTCCTGATTTTGTTTATCATTTTCCTGTGCATATCTTTCATTAAGTAAATCTATCTCCTTAAGGTGTTCTTTTTCAATAAAATCAATGCGGCTTCTAAAATCATGCTCTATCTTACTTTTTTCGTCAATTGAAACAGAAAGACGCTTTGTATATTCATTATTAAGAACTTCTATCTCATTTCTAAATTTCATTTCTAATTTTACATTTTCATTCAGTGCATCTGCTAACCGTTTTTCATACTCTGAACGCAGCATTACTTCTTTTTTTTCAAAATCTGCAGTTACAACGGATATTTTCTCTTCTTTTTCTAAAAGTGACTCTTCGTAGAACTCCTTTTGTTTTCTTAATTCGTCCTGCAAAGAATTCTTTATTGAAACAATCTCATTATTTTTTTCTAAGATTAATTTTTCGAACCCGGCTTTTTCACTCATTAATAAATGATTTTGCCGACTAATATCTTCTTTCAATATTTCAGTATTTTTCTGATGGATATCATTTAATTCCGATATTTTATTATTAAATTCTATTTCAACTTTTTGTAGCTGTAAATCCTTTAAACCGATCTTGCTTTCATATTCCTTCCTTAATTCCTCAACTTTCTCTCTCAGAACTTTTTCATATTGCGCATTTTTTAAAACAATATCGTATTCGAGAGCTTTTTTTTCGTTTTGGACAGTGTTTATTTTTCGGCTGTATTCTTCCCTTGTTTTTTCAATTAGCTGTCTTAATTCAAATTCGGCTTTATTCTTATCATTCGCATTCTGAGTAATTTGTTTATCAAATTCTATTTTCAGCAACTCCTCTCTTTCAGAAAATTGTCTTCTAAGAGATGCTATTTCTTCATCTTTATATTTTATTTTCTCAGATGTATTTTTTTTCTCTGATTCGATCTGCGAATTTAGAGTCTCTATTTTCCCTTCCATTACGGGAAATGAGGTCTTTAATTGATTTATTTTATTTTCATATTCAGATTTTAAATTAGCTACGTCTATAAGCAATTTTGCTTTTGCGGAAGTAAGTTCGTTCTGAAGTGATGCAATATTTTTGGTATAGATTTCTTTCTCGTGTTCCGTCTTCGAAGTAAGTAGATTGATCTCGTTTTGTTTTTTAATAATTTTATCTGCATATTCTCTAGTACTACGGTCCTTTTCAAACTCCGCCTGTTTTAGAAGAGCTTCTTTTTCGGATTGGAGATTTTCGATTTTCCCTGTAAGTTCTTTTTCTTTTTGAGATGACTTAAAATAAACATCGGTAAGTTTTTCTTCGTATTGTTTCTGCAATGATACAAGTTTTTCAGAAAGACCCGCCTCCATCTTCATTTTTATTGCTTCTATTTCACGCTCAGCATTTGCCCGGACATTTTTTAATTGAACATCTTTCATAGCAGCTTCAAGTTTTATTGCAGTGGCTTCTTCCTCTTTTGTTTTTAATGCCTGAAAAAATGTTTTTTCCCGTGCCTCTTCCAATTTTGTCTGAAGTTCTTTGAGCGACATCTCAAGCTTCAACTTTTCTGATTGTATTTCCGTTTCTCTTTTTGTTCTTTCTTCTTCTTCTTTTAACTGGCGAATAGCAAAATCATCCAGCAAGGACTGCGAATCCTTGTTTAAAAAAGCTGCTCTTTCTTCCCACATCTGCCTTTCTTTTTCATGGTTATTCTGAATCTCTTCCAGCATTTTAACTAAATTATTTCTCGTCAATTCCATCTCCTGGAATTTTGTTTCATAATCAACATTGGGAATAATAGTAGACGTATTTTGTACTGGAAGCACAGGACT
Organism: Elusimicrobia bacterium RIFOXYD2_FULL_34_15; assembly: GCA_001800605.1. Lineage (GTDB taxonomy): Bacteria > Elusimicrobiota > UBA8919 > UBA8919 > UBA8919 > UBA9627. The sequence continues at coordinate 38,484 of MGVS01000031.1, read as the reverse complement.
AAAATCTAACATTGGTTCGTTTTGCGAACTTTGAGGTAAATCCGGCATTGGCGGTTCCGGAATATTACCCGGTAACGGCGGTAATGGCCCGTTAAAATTATCTTTTTTTTCTTCGTTCATTTTAACCTCCGAGATTCTAAAATTAAGGGTTCAAATCTACACAAATAGTTCAATGGGTTCAAGTGGTTCAAAACGACTTTAAAAATTGTGGTTTTATTATTCATTTATGAACTATGAACTATGTCCGCCACTAAGTCGTTGGCGGATCCGCCGATGCTTAAGTGGCGGAAACTTTTACTCATTACCCGTTACTCGTTACCCGTTACTATTACTTATCTTTTTGCTATCCTTTTTTGCTTCTCCGAAGCTAGCCAATCCTTAAGTTGCGTATTTGACGGATTTATAGATAATGATTTTTCATATGCTTTTAACGATTCCTCGATTCTCCCTTTAGCATAAAGACAACTTCCGAGATATTGCCAGGCTTGCCAGAAATTTTGATTATATTCCACAGAACGCTGAAAATAGTGAATGGCGTCATCAATCTTACTTGATGAATATGCCGTTATACCCGCATTATAATATTCAATTGCCCTCTGAGGAGATTCACCTGGACGCTGTGCCTGAGCAGACTGCTGCTGTGTCTGTTGTTGCGGTTGTTGATTTTTGTATTCTTCTCCGATATCGAGTTTTTGAAGACGGCCTTCGAGCTCTACCCCTTTTGTTTTATCTGTTTCTTCTGCTTTTTTAATAACAATCTTTCTTTCTTTTTCCATCTTTTTAACTGTTTTTTCAATTTCCCTCTGTACCTCTTCAATTTGTTCCTGGGTTGCCGGCCTTCCAAAATCCATCTCTTCTTTTAATAGTACACGTCCGCCTTCAGACATATTTGCCATAACTTTTTTCATAACCTCGTCCATACCGGCACCTTTTAAAGCGATTGCCAATTGGTCCATTTTCACTTCTCTCATAATAAACTGAATTGTCAGATCGGGAAGTTTCGACAAATCCTCGAACATAAAAATACTTTCTTTAACTCTTCTGGCAAGGCGAGGCGATTGTTTTTCAAGCATGCTCAACATCTCCAAACGGACTTTATTATCAACCTGTTCAATAATTTTTATAAATGCGTCTATACCACCTACAAGAAAATCAATTTTTTTCTTAATATTATTATGAATTTTATACACATCCTCTTCTGATGTAAGCCTTACATTAACTAAACAAAGCGCTATCTGCATTTGAACTTCCGGAGATACAGCATCAATTATAGATGCAGAAAGTTCAGGGTCAAGATATGTAACTATAACAGCAATCGCTTCCGCCGGTTCTTCTTGTATAAGATAAAGAAGGTTTTTTAGATTTTCCTTGTTTATATATTCAAATGGTTTCTCTTTATTTTTCTTTTTCTTATTTTCTGCTTCTTCTAACGTAACTGATGCGGCTCCACTCCCTCCTGCACCAACACCTACTCCGCTTCCCCCGCCAGCTCCATTACCGGATGTTTCTCCTTTTGATTCGGTTTTAGACAAAACTGTAAACTCACCACCGCCTTTTCTACCTTCACCAATAGCTGAAGCAAACGAGCGAAGTACGCTCTGAAGCGGACCGATTATAATTATTAAAAATATTAAACCCAAAACAAGCGGAATCAAAGCAGATGGTTTAAGGAATGGTACCCAGAAAGCGGTTGACTGTGATGAAAATGCAGCCTTTTTAATAATAAGATCGAATTTTGTTCTATCACCGACATCTCCGCCTATGGATTGTGTAATTGCATCTTTAATTATAGTTTCTTTATCTGCCGGTACTCCTTGGGCAAGTAAAATTGTCACTTTTATAGAATTGATTACGGTTGGTATTACTGTCTGCTCAATTCTTTGAGAAGTACCTGTCGCCTTTCCTTCACCGCTATTTTGTTGTTGTTGCTGTTGCGATTCCGATATTTCTTCCTCAAATCCGGGCAATACTTTTGACTTCGGCCGTGAACCTGAAAAAGGCGAACTATTTTCGGCTCTTCCCTCACTCTTGGAAGCTGATACTGTTTGTTTTGCAAGCCGCAACTCAACCGTTACTGCAACAACCGCTTTATTAGGTCCGGCAATTTTTTCAATAATTTCAACTATCCGTGTTTCATACTGTTTTTCTATCTTCATTTTTTCCTGAAGTATAGACGGATAGTTTTCATCAGCGGCAAAAAGGCAAGTGACGGGTAATGAGTAACGAGTAACGGGTAAAAGGTTAAAAGTTAAAATAAATAATAAAAAAACACTTCTACCCTTAACTCTCAATTTTAGGTTCTTGGTTATTTTCATTTATTTTCCCCTTCAAACATTTTTAATATATCCAGAACATCTTTATCTGTCGGGTCAATTTCGAGCACCTTCTTCCATGTTGCAACCGCTTTATCTTTTAAACCCATCTGATAATAACAAGAACCCATCCTCTTGAGTGCCAAAACATTCTTAGGATCAATAATAAGTATTTCCTGACATTCATTGATTGCCGCATCATACTGTTTCTTTGAAAAGAATTCTCTCGCTTTTTCCTGTTTCTGCTCAACCAAACTAAGCGCAGGAGCTGTAGTAAGTTTCGTTCCGGAAATAGGTGTAAGTACCTGCCCTGCTTCTTTTTCAATATCATTTAATAATCTTCTTAACTTTTCGTGTTGCGGTTGTAAAGAATATGCATGTCTCAACGCCATAACAGAATTATTTACATCACCTTCGATGTAATAAGCTATGCCTGTTCTTATAGCTTCCGATTCATTGGTTGTTCCTTTTTCCGCTTCAATCCAGCCGGAAACTACCTGAATTCTCGGGATTGCTCTTGCAAGATCTTCATTTGTAGGATCTATACCGTATGCTCTAGATAACCGGTCCATCGCAACAAGATATTCTCCAATCTTATATGCTTCCATACCTTCTTTGAAATACTTTGCCATTTCTTCAAACTTGCCTGTCTTAGAAGACCTGCCAAACTTCCAGCTTGCTGAAACTCTTGTTGATGAACCCAGCGCATGAAATGCCATAGCCAAATCAAGCGAATAATCTTTATATTTTCCGCCCAATCCGGCCGTTGTTTCTCTTATCCCATCATCACCAACATCAAAACCAAACCTCGCAGCGATATAATCCATTGCCCAGTATTCCGCTCCAAGATGATAATTCATATTTGATTTCATGCCTTTATCTATATCCAACGCAACCGTTAATTTATCCTTTAATGCTTTATATGCTGTTCCTAATTTTAAAATAATCGGAAATTCATCGTCTGTATCCCCTAATTTTAACGAAATTAAATTTTGTATATTAATTGCCAGCTTTAATTTTGGATAAATATCTTTTAACATAAGCGCGACATCAGTTGTTAAAAATGAAACGTTATAAATATCAATTGCGTGCGAAACATATTTCGCATTAGCACCGAATGTAACATTTTTCGAAATATCCCTTGCATATGAACCTATGAACGCTGTTTGAGAATCCTTGAAAAATCCAAGGGTCTTAAAATCAACCACATCGTTATCTGCGTTTCTTTCAATTGAAACTTTTTCAAATTTATCAGATGTAAGAGAAGCAAGTGAAATACCAAACACACCTAGTTTTGTTGTCGGATGTGCATAAGAAATAAAACTATATGTTGTATCATACCATAGTTTTGCATATAATCCGTCAAACTCTTTTCTTTCCAATTGAGTTAGCCCGGCCGGATTCCAATATGTTGCAGTGGCATCATCTGATATGGCAGTGAATGCTTTTCCCATTGCAAGCGCTCTTGCACCTGCACCCCAGGAAAGAAATTGTCCCGGTTGACCGCCGGATGCAGCAGCAGAAAGGCAAGTGACAAGTAACGAGTAACGGGTAATGGGTAATAAGTTAAAAACTAAAATGAAAAATAAAATCCGGAGGCTCAAATTTTGTAAACCTTGACCTTTAGTTGTTAACTTGCCTATCTGGTTGATTTTTATTTTCATAAACCCTTCGTGATTATCCTTGATTATCCTTCGACTCCTACTGCCTACCCGCCACTTCCGCCACTGAGTCTTTGGCGGACAAGGAATCTTTGGCGGGTTATGGGCTAAAGCCCATAAAAAAACCGAGTTGTCGGGGGTTACCGGAACTCGGGAAGAAACATGATTTAAACAGACAAGTAACTGATTAATACTGATATAATAACCAGTTATCATCTAGTTAAATCTATCTCAAGTGTCTTTTGTTCGGTAACCCGGCATCCATTATACACAGAAAGTAGCAAAAATTCCACTACTTTTATGATAATAGATATTGGCTTTGCGCCCCCGTCTGAATATACAATCTCCGACGGGTTTGCTATTATCGCTTATACTACTTCTTCTCTACCACTAAAATTATAAAGAATTTTTCCAATTTTGTCAAGGTGTATTTTGATAAAAACGATTACGGTGATTTTAACTGCTGATTACAGTGATTAAATACTATTCCCGAACTCTTATATCTTACCCGTTACTTTTCTACCCTTTTACCTATTACTCGTTACCCGTTACTTGTCTTTTTAATGAATGACACCTATCTTTCTGACAGTGGTCTTTGTACCGCGATCGCCTACCGCTTTGATGTGTGCTATGTATCCGCCGCGGCCAACAAAGTCGCCAAGTTCGTTTTTGCCTTCCCATGTAACGTCGTTTGGTCCTTGTTTACCGCCGGGGGTGCCTTTTCCAAAATTCATTTCCATGACTTTGTAGCCAAGCAGGTCATACAACGTTATAGTTACATCGGCATCCTGATTCAAAATAAATGTAATGTGTGTTTTGCCCTCTTCCCCGCCTTTTCTTGTATCAAACGGATTCGGATAATTGGAAACATTACTTATTACTTCCGGCGGTAATCCTGTTGATGCAGCTTCAGACATTTCAGACCATTGTGACCAGGCACCCGCCTTATTCTTAGACCTTAATCTATATATATAGAAGTGTCCCGGTTTCTTTGCCAATACCGTTAGTTTTGTGATACCGCCGGCAACAATATCTGTTGCTAAAGTATGTGTTTCTTTTGGAGTTGCTGTAATTCCATCGCCGTTTACATCATACCATTGCCACACAGGATTACTGTCTTCTCTCTCCTGAACTTCGTAACCAAATACACCTGATTCAGGGTCCGCAGAAAAGTTCCAGTTAACGGTATATGCTAATGCCGGCACACGTGTTACATATGTAGATGGTTCCGGTTTACCGGGTATTGTAGGCGGCGATAAATCTACTTTAAACATTGCATTCCCTGGATTTGAAGCGATACCCAGAGCTCTAACTGTTTGTGCACCGGAAGTAACTGAACGTACACTTACATAATAAGCACGATTATGGTCAAAAGGCATCGGCATATTCGCAACAACATAAGTAGATAATTCTACACGTTGATAGTCACCGCTGAAATCGGGTTTATCATCATCTTTAATACAGGGCTTGGTTGAAACACCATATTCATTATATATAACAGGATATTGTAATGGTTCCGGTGATTCCCCTTGTATCCAGGCTGCCTTAACTTCATTCTGTGAAGATATCCACTCGTCGACATATACAATCGGATCGGAAGCTTTGGAGTAATGTCTTACAATACCTAAAGGTGTTAAATACGGATATACAGTATCACTCGAAGCGATAGCGGTATACGGATTTATTGTCAAGTTACCATAGTTGGAGATGCGTAGTCCGACTTGATCACCTTCAGTACTACGATTTGATGTATTGATTTTGCCTATCATTGCGACTAAATAATACGTGGTCATGTTCGTATTTATTGTCTGCGTTGAGAAAGAAAGCCGTGCAACACCGTTATAAAAATCAGGTGTTCCATATACAACAGAAGATATAAACACCTCATTGCCGTCGAAAATACCGTTCCCGTTATCTTTATAAAGTCCAAGTTCAGCGATATCGCCGTCACCGTCGCCTTCATTTGAAAGCGGAGGATTATATGTCCCGATTTGTTCTACGATAATACCCATCCAGCCGACTGAATGAACATGTGCTTTCATACCAAGAGACATCATCGCATACTGCTTTCCCTGAGTAAGTCCTGCCGGTATCAGATATTTCGGAGCTGCGGTGACCTTTATAGGGCCTATAGCAGAAGGCACAGTTTCAAATGTCGGGAATGTCTTTACCACATCTGCACGGTTCTGTGAAAGGTCAAGTACAAAGTATGCCTCGGATGCAAGCGATAGTCCCAGTGTATTTTCTCTCATTGCGGTAGGTGATACGTCAACCGCAATTAAGTAAGATTTCCAGGATAGCGCTCCTATCTTCTGAGATTCTAGTAAACTTATTAATTTGGTATTTCCTACAACATCAGCCGGGAACTGGTCCGTACCGGAAGATATTAGCGGATCATCGCCAATTTCCAACTTGCCGTTTAAGTTAGCATCTCTGTAAATTTTTATATATCTAATATCTCTATTTGCTCCTCCGCCTGCTCCCTGCTGTGCTTCCTGCATTTTAGGAATCCTGTCTATCAAAATAGCTTTCCAAGTAGCTTCTGATACATCTGTCTTCATTTTAATCCAAAGCATAGGAACATTTGTGTCTCCCTGAATAACTGACGGCGGCGCAATATCGTAAATTTCACAGGTTACCTCGTCAGGGAAATCCGTGATAGTAGAATAACCACTTTGCGGCTCAGCCGGTAAACCCTTAAATTCAACATAATCAGGATCAACCACAATGAAATCTGTTGTGTTTTCAATTATAACTCCTAAATAGTTGTCAACCGTTGCTGTCGGATTTATGTCTAATGTGATAAAGTATCTCTGATTCCACTTAGGATCTACAGATTGCTTTAATACCTCATATTCGTACGAGTGTATTATCTGATATTTATTTTCAGATAGATTAATTATTGATGTACCTTCAACAAATTTATCAGTACCAAGAGTTATCTTTTCATCAAATTCACGTTCAAGATCATTGGAGAAGTTTGTGTCTTTATAAATATTTATAGAATATACATCTGAATCTATGGCTGTGCCTGTCTTTTTGAGTTTAAGGCCTTTCCATACCGATTCTCTTTTATCTGTTCTCAAGTCAAGCGCTAACACAGCATAATCGGTTGTTGACTGCAAGACAGTTTTCCTAACACGGTCCTCATAACGAACTTCCATAGCATCTCTTGTAGGTTTTATAATAGGTGTGGCTGATTTTATCGGGAAGTTTGCTTGTGAAACAGAGTTGGGATCGTTAACATCCATGCGGAATAATGAGCATCCTATTGAATCATTTTCTCTTGCTGATTCAGAAATACTAAATGTTACAAAGTAGTATGTAGGTGTGGTTGTAATTAACGCGAAACTGCCGGGGACTCCGGGTACATATGTATTTTTATATTCAGGGTCATCCAAGTCGATATAAGCCATACCCTCTGCCCCTAAATTACCTTTACCGGGTGTCCCGAACTTATATGGATAAAATGCTCCGGTTGATATCATAACGTCGTCGGCTGAGAACATTCCTCTGTTTAATCCGTCAGCATCCCGCCATACCTTTATTTCAATAACATCCGAATCCAGAACATCACCGCCGATTAGTGTTTCTCTTCTTAATACAAGTTGAGACCATTTTACATTATAACCATCACAATATGCTTTAAACATTATCATTGGAATATTCTGTTCCGATTGAATCATTGTTTTCCAGACAGTAGAATTATTTGCATGTCCTGCTCTTGCTGTATTGGCAAGGTTAGGATCACCCCTTGAGCAATCCAACAAATAATTGTAAGGCAGTCCTGTTGAAACTCCTGTATAATAAATAACTTCATTATCAATCAATACCCTCCTGCCCTCATAACCATGGGGATCAAACGTTGCAGCACCCGTATTAGCTGGCTCTATAGGCAGATTGGTATCAGACGTATTTATTGAACTTGCAAGAGCACAGGCGGTCTTAGACAAGTCCGTTGGAACAACGGTAACAACACGCGGTGTAGGTACAATTAACGCAAGTGAAGACCTCGCAGGCAAATTATCAGTACCCATAGTATTAGGAGCAGTTATAGAAAATGACTGTGTAGCCAATACCGAATTTGTTGAATCTATACATTCAAAACCGGCACCTATATAGAAATCAGGAATAGATAAATCCGAGATATCATAAACGATATAGAAGAACTGGGTATAAGTTGAAACTACCTGGGTATAATTTACAGGCCATGAAGAGAATCTAATATATGTCTCACCGGGTATACCGTAATTGCCGAATGTGCCGCTGCCGATAATAACGTCTTTATCCGCATTAAATACGCCGTCACCGTTATCTTTTGCTATCTTTACCGCATCTATGTCTGAATCTCTTGAAGTTCCGAGACGTTTAACTTTTGTAGCTGTCCATGGCGCCCATGAATGTTCCGTTGTCATTTTGAATCTCATCATTGAAACATTGGTTGTTCCCTGCATTAGTGTTGCAGGACATTGTGACAGCGGATCAATAGTAATCTCGTCTGAATATTCCATAATAGAACCTGCAATTTTTCTTTCAAACGGCGGGATCGAGTTAAATGCTGTAACTCTATCCGGTGTCAATACACCAATGTAATTTGTGGTTTCTAAAATAAAACCGGGTGTTGTCGGACCTACACCTGCAAAATACGAAAAGTCGAATGTTACAAAATATGTCTTTTGTAATTGATTTGCTTTTTGAATTTCCTGGCCTTCAAACGGACCATAAATCGTAAGGTTAACTTCATTCTGTGTATCCGGCGGCTGGCCGAACGTCCTGCTGTTTGATACCAACTGATCAGTAGTAGAATCAAATAATCCGTCATTATTGACATCATACCAAATCTTTACTGCACTGACATCAGAATCATTACCGTTTCCAACCCTCTTTAATTTTAGATTTTTCCAAATAGCGGCGTTATCATCTGTGTATAATTTAAATGCGCCTATTGCTCTGTTTTTATTTCCCTGCACAACATTTTCCGGCGGAATACCTTCCGATGTCCTCGGAACAATATATACGGTATCAACTGTCGAAGTTATCGAGGGTTCCGAGGATTGGAAGTCTCTGTGAGTTCCTAAATCTCCGCCTGTAATCTGGAAACCGTCAATAGGTATCTTTGCTCCTATTGTATCGCCTATCTGGGCGTTGTCACCAACCTTATACGCAATATAATACCATCTTGTTGTCGGAGAAATGAGGTCTTCAACATCATCAATTGTATTGGGATTGTTATCATTTGTAACAGGATCGTCTGCTACGTTTATCCATGTAGCAGTTTCCGTTGAGAACTGAACAGTTGAAAGTAACCGGTCTTCGCTTGGTTTAAATATACCGTCATGAGTAGCATATAAGTCAGTATATATTTTCAATTCAGGAATGTTCTGTGCCAAGCGGTCAGCAGCACCCAATCCGGTAGCAGAAACCCTTACTTTTCTGAGGGTCGCGGTAAACTCATTAGTCCATGCGCCAAATTTAATGAAACCGACATTTTCTTTTCCCTGAGCAACAGTCGGATACTGTGCATATGCACCAATTTCGTACCATGCCGCTATATCAGTTGCCTGTATAGAAACCACAGGTGGATTAGTTCTGATTTCTGAATCAAATGTAAAGAACGGGAAGTTATTGGCTGCAAGTTTTGCAGAATCAAGCGTCCTTGTAAGATATTCGGTATCCAGAACTCTTAAGCCGATAGTTTTACCTTTCTGGGCAGTAATAGGAACTCTTACACAGATAAAATAGTTAGTTGGAACTGAATAGATTGTCTGCATATTACTACCTGAAAAATCAAGTATGCAATCCGGCGGATTATTATTTGCGTTAAACGTTCCGGATGTTATAAATGTGTCTAACGGCGCAAATCCGAGGCTTACCTCACCGTCAAATACAGAGTTACCGTTTGTATCTTTATAAAGTGCAATCTCAGTTATATCGCTATATGCTCCGGTTGAACTGGTTGATTTGGTTACCCTCAACTTTTGCCAATCAAACCTTGCTGCTTCTGTAGAGCCGACTATACTCAATGTAATACGTGCCATTTCTATAGGTGCAGGAGAAGCATTGCGGTAACCATCACCCTGATATAATGCTTCCGGTATTCCTAAAGATGCCTTTGTCGCGTTACTTGCCTTTGGTTCAGGTGCCCAGTCAGTGGGTGAGAACATTGCACCTTTTGTGACGAGATCCTGTGAAGACCAGGCTATATTACCCGGATTACCCGTCCATCCGGTAATTATATCCGGTCTATTGGTATTATAATCGGTTGCATCGATTG
>MGVS01000031.1:0-28224 GCA_001800605.1 Elusimicrobia bacterium RIFOXYD2_FULL_34_15 | reverse complement strand
GGTTTTATCCCGGCATCCGCAGTAGTAAATGTGGCTTTATTTGGCGAAGAGAATCCGTGGCCGGAAACACCGATAGATGCGATACCTACATAATAATTACCGTTAATCGGATCGCCTGTGCAAACGTTACCAAAGTCGTCACGCGCTACTATTCTTACTTCGGCATCAGTATTAACATACACGCTGTCTAACTGTTTTTCAATCGAGAAGTCTTTAGCAACATTAGGTGTAATTGTAACCTGTTTTGTAGCATTGGCAATATCATAATCATACTGATCCGGTTCTTCCGCAGCGGTAATAAGCGGTGTTCCTGATTTTGTATCCTTATAATATAATTCATCTGATGTACTTGCACCCGAAGAAATAGATATGCTATTTACTGTCCAGTTCCAGCTTGAAACTTCTCCCTTACTAAATCTGCCTTCGTTCGAATTGGAACCAAGATAAACATTTACGGTCTTGTCAGTAAATGCAACGTTACCATAAACGTCGCGAGCTCTTACATATAATCTGGTGTCCGTTGATACTTTACCATCATTCAAATAATCGGGATACCACTGTATAGTTGTATTGGCAATCAATTTTCTGTAGTTAAGTCCGGATGTGTAAATTTCCAGCGCTTCAACCCTGTTAGGCCTAACTGTATAAGATGAAGTGCCTACATTGGAACCTGTCCACCAGCCGGGTCTTTCTACTGTAAATGTGTGGTCGCCGACTGTGGTTCCTATATAATAGAATGAGGTTGTATATTCGCCAAGAGACATTCTTGCGGTTCCGCTGGAATCATACCATCCATAACTATAATGAGGCGCCGAGAACCGTTTCCAACCCGGCTCATCTGATGTTATGTTGAATGTGACATAATCCCCTATAATATTTTCAGACATAACCGGCGATGGATTCCCATATAAATCCGCTGTCTCAAACGTAATTGCATGTGAGGTTGCACCCGCAATTAATTGCTGTGACTGATATGATTCGGCAAATTGCAATTTGCCAATCCAGTCGGCACTAACGGTCACTGATTGTTGACCTGCTGCTATATTCAGATCGGATGCAGCTGTAAGCCTTGGTTTATTAGCATCATAATTTGAAGATGCATTGGCATCAAGATAATAGAATGTCGCATAATACTGACCTATCGGAATTGTAACAGATGTTATGGTTGTTGAAAATCCGCCCGTAGGTTGTGCTAAAGAATTTGTTTGTGTTGAAAGTGAAAAACCATAGGTATCGTTTGACCTTGACGATTGTCTGTCCGAAATAAGATTTATTGTAACGGTTGCAGTAGCAAATGTAGGGTTATTATAACTATCCTGTAATTGCACAATAAAATTCTTACTTGCTGAACCGGGACCCGTTCCAACAATATATTCAATAGGCTGTCCTGCGGTAAGAATTCTCGCAGGATTATCAAAATTAACCTTTATTGTAGCACCGGGATTTACCGTTAAATAATCAATTGCAGAATTCACACCTTGACCTGCACATTCTATCTTCCATGTTCCAAGACGCCCGTCTTCACCGGTAGGAATAGACGCAGCCCTATCCATATAATAGAACTCCGTATCTGTCTGACCATACGGAATTAGTGCAAACGGTTGTAATCTGTTTTGAGAAGAACTATTTTGCCAGATTGAGCCGTTTGAATATCTAAAACCGTAGTCCTCCGGGAAACTGTATCCTAAACTGATATGAACAGGTTCTGATTGATTATAAGGCACATTCCCTTCTGTTTCTACTCTGAAATATACTTTATCGCCTCCCGCAAAACCCATGAATGTAGAATTTTCATAGACATCTCTCTTTTCTACAACATATTTAGTAGAAACTACTCCCGCTGTTCCCGACAGAGGTCTCGTAGTAAATGCAAAATGATGGACGGCGCCGCCGATTGTTACCATTTTTCTTGAAACATTTTTCTTTATGGTAGCCGTTGCCAAACCTACATCGTACGCTGTTGGAGCAAAAGTCGCAATCCAAACCCTGGCATAATCATCTTTCTTTGTCGAAGGTTTATAATATAGATTACCTAATAATCCTCCGACTTTTCCTCCTGAATCTGTTACAGTAGAAGTCCAGATTACTTCATTTGAATCCCTTACCGAACCAATATTGACAGACGTACCTGTATCAACAAGACTAATGTATGTCACAATATCACCTGATGATATACTATTATCATACAAATCTACATATTGCGCAGTTAATGGTTTGGCCTCGTCTGCTCTTACCTGCAGATTTGTTTCAGGAGTAGGAATTTCCGGTGTAACATAAAAACCTTTTGCAGGTCCGGGCAATACGGTTATCTTTGCATCCGTTGAAAATCCGCTGCGATTCGTTGAAATATCAGAAGCGCCTATATCACTGGCATGGATCCAGTTATATTCCTCACTCCAAAGTCCGGCTTTTTTAAGCGAGAATGCGTTTACAAGATATGTTGTTCCTGCTTGGAGTGCTGTATAGGTAATATTAGCAGGAACCGTCGGGGTCTGATTAGTATTTGCAGGCGCCGGCATAGTGAACTGAACAGTTCCTAAATAAATATTCGGTCCGGTTGAACATAAGTTACTAAACTGATCGAATGCATTTATACCCATTGATATAGAATCGCCTGCTGTTACTGTAGATGGATATGCAACGAAATTAAGATAATGTACCGTAGCAGGGTAAATTCTTACAACTGTTGATGTTGATGCTGCTAAAGTTGAACCAATATCAGATATGCAAACTGTGCCGGTTGACCATGCCGATCGCATACCGTAAGGCAGACTTACCAGGCCATAACCTTCGTTAATAATACTTGCTCCCTGCGGCGGGGCAAATAACGGATCTATGCTTGTTATTGATATATTGTCAAGATATCCGTCCGGATTTACTGAAACCCTGTTCCAGTAATCATCAGTCACATAAACGCTGACATAGAATGGTTCTCCTGCCGTCTTTGTTGTCGGCAAGCCTGTCTTTCCGCCTGTATTTGTATACGGAGGCATGCCAGGCACAATCGTTTCACCCGGCAGAATAATTTTAAGTTTTGTCGGTGTTTTATAGGAAACCGCAAAATTGGGACTTGTGGATTCAAGCCAACCGCCCGGACCGTCCGTTGCTGTCATATATGTGCTTGATGATGCGGTAACCAGCGTTACGGAATAAATTTTGGTTCCGGTCTGAAGCGTATTCGTTGAAGGTTGACTGTCGTATAAATCAGCTGTTTCAAGCCAAACCTGCGGCATAGTACCGCCGGTAACTACGTTGAAATATGTATCTATAAGATTGACTGTTATATTAAATGGCGTTCCTGCTGTCTGATCAGCCGGGGTTCCGGTTTTTCCTCCGTTGGGATAGGTGCCATAACCGGGAACTGCTGTTTCACCTGGCAAAACCAATTGCAATCCAGCTGTTGCCGCAGGCACTACAGTAAATGTTGACGAATTATTTGCTGCATAAGGCGGCGACTTTCCGTCATTATCTGTGGCTCTTATATATTGACCCGTACATGCAGTCTTTAAAGATATACCAAATGTCTCGGTTCCAAGTGCAAGTGTCTTTGTATCCGGTTCAACATCATAACTATCTCTTGGCGAACCTACCGTTACATCAGGCATACCATATTGCGTTGATGTTTTTTTATTCCAGTTGGGATCGCAGAGATTTACAATAATATTAAATGATTGTCCCGCTGTCCTGTTTGTAACTGTTCCGCTTTTACCTGTTGACGAACCGGGCAGCGCAGTTTCACCCGGCAAAATTACCTGTAGTTTTGCTCCGTTACCCGGTACCACTGATATCTGAGGTGAAATATCCGACAAATAAGAAAAGTTCCAGCCCTCGGTTACGGTAACAGTCATTGACGAATAATGAGGCAATGTTGGTCCCGCTGTAACGAATGCTATACTTGCGGTTGCTGAACCTGCCTCTAATTGGAACGCAGACGGTTCAATATCATAAGAATCGAAGGTTGCAAGCTGGACTATAGGTGTTGAATCTGTGATGTTCCAGCAGTTATCAGTAGCCCTTATTGTAACATTAAATGGTGTACCTGCAGTTCTTGTTGTAGGCGTTCCTGTCTTACCGTATGGAGGAGAATTTAAACCATTTTCATATTTACCCGGAACCTGACTCTCACCGGGAACTAAAATCTGCAACCTTGCCGGACCGCCCGGTAACATAGAAATATTATTGGAATTACCTTGTGACATAGATGTTGACATATCTTGAACTGAGATAACCGTTCCCAAACCAACTCCCTCAGAAGTCACAAGTGTTATTATGCTCATAGTCGTTCCATTCTGTAATGTTTGCAGTAATGGATTTAGCCCTGTATCCGGTATTCCGTATAGGTCAGTTGAAACAATGCTTATATCTGAATTGCATGTTGAATTTATATTCCACTTTGAATCGCAAGCATTTATTGTAATTGTAAATTGCTGACCTGCCGTTCTAGGTGTAACTGTTCCGGTTCTACCACCCGTAGGATCACCATTATAAGGTGCTCTTCCAGAAACTGCAGTCTCGCCAGGAACTATGACCTGTAATATTTCAGCCGGCCCTGCTAATACCGTTGCTTTTGTAGAAGTGTATTGTTCATAACCTGATGATGATGCAGTAACAGAGCATGTCCCAACGGTATAAGGAACAACATTATATGTCCTGTAACCGGTATTATTAAGATTATATTCCTGATACGGCGGAACAAATTCATTGACTGTCCTGCCTGACGGATTATTGGTATCCGATAATGATAATCTAACCGAAGGCAATACATTCGGCTTTACATTGTAGTTGGTATCACATGCAACTACAATTACACCGGTAGATACGCCGGCTGTCCATGCACCGGGAGTACCCGTCTTACCATACGGGTCTGTATTTTTACCGGGAACAGCGATTTCACCCGGCAGTAATACCAGTAGTTTTGTCGGATCACCGGAAGTTGAAACAACAGCAGCTGAAGTGCTGGAATCCAATGTAAATGTTTGAACTGTTCTCTGTGTTGAAATAACATAGTGCGTTGCATTCCTAGTTAGTCCTACAGCACCTGTTTTGAAATTAATATTAAATGTATTGTATCCGGCTGCCAATCCTTTAGCATCAGGTTCGGTATCATATAGATCTGATGTCTGTACCATTACCTCTTCACTACAGTTTAAATTCCTGTTCCAGTTAGCATCTACTCCGTTAACGGTAATAGTAAATTGTGTTCCGGCAGTTCTTTCTGATGGTGTTCCTGTTTTGCCACTTCCGGAAACACCGGTCTCTCCGGGTAATAAAACCTGCAGTTTTATCGCTTCATCAGGAATTGTAGGAACCGATGCCGACGTATTAGAAAAGTTTCTCCATTCATCGGTTGCATCATGCACTGTTATCGTATAGGTCGTTCCGGTCAATAAAGATGCGGTAACCAGAGTTATCGGATAATAAGTAGTTCCGGATTTAAGTGTCGCGACCTGGCCTTCCGGAATGCTATCATAAGGGTCGGAAGAATAAATACTAATACTATTATTTATAATATCATTAACGTTATATACAACATCGCAGGCATTTATAGTAATCATAAAGGTTTTTCCTGCTGTCTGCGTACTTGGTGTTCCGGTTTTTCCTGTAGAATAACCGGAAATAGCTGTTTCACCCGGTACTATTACCTGAAGTTGTGTGTACGAATTAATCCTGAGATAAACAAATGTTGAATATGCTGTTTCGTAGATGCCTGCTTCTGCGTAAGCAGTTGTCTTTCTATATCCCGCGATTCCCATATTAAGTGTAAAGCCAGTAGTTCCTATGGTCAATGTCTGTGTTGCCGGTTCAAGATCATAATTATCATCAGTATTTACCCAGACTTGAGTAACATTATCACTGGTAACCTTGTTCCAATAATTGTCGCAGCCATTAACAGTAATCATAAACGGCAAACCTGCCGTCTGTTGATCCGGTGTGCCTGTCTTACCGTAAGGCACGGCATTGATTCCGTTATTATATTTGCCCGGCACAGGTGACTCTCCCGACACTAATATCTGCAATTTTGATTTTGCACCCGGAACAATATAAGCCAAAGAAGATGTGTTCGGATCATTTGTATAAAAATTATAAACCGCTTCGGATGCTATAACCACCGAGTATGTAGAAACAGTAACCGCTGTAACTGAAAAAGTTGCAGAACCGTTTGCTAAATCATACTGCGGATACGGCTCAGTATCATAAAGGTCGTTTGTTGTAACTCTTATTGTACTTGTAGACGCAGCAGCATTTGCTGTATAAGTAATTTTATTATAATAATAATCTACGCCGTTAACCGTAACTGTGTAAGGAGTTCCAGCCGTCTGTTGTGCTGGTGTACCGGTCCTGCCATAAGGAACTTGATTATATTTTCCCTGAACAGCGGTTTCACCCGGCAACAATACCTGTAGCTGATAAGGTGATGCCGCGATAATGGTAATATCGCCTGAAGAACCGGTATTATAAATACTTTCAACCTGAGTTGCCACCACTTTTGTATAAGTTGAAACGGTAACAGGCACTATTCTATTAATTCCGTTCAATGAAAGTGTTCCTCTTTCAAAAGTTAATGTGCGCGGGTTGGCTTCATATGGATCCGTTGCGGTAACATTTATTATAGTAGAATTATCATTCATCGGATCATTTAGAGGACTTGATGGGTCTGAATTATATTGCCTGTTATAATAAGCATCGCAGCCGTTTACGGTTACTACAAATCCTGCACCTGCTGTCTGTGTAGCAATTGTTCCTGTTTTACCATAATTATTATAATCGCCCGGCACAGCAATCTCGTTAGGTACAAGAACCTGCAATTTTGATTTCACATTAGGTTTAACTATAAACTGATCGCTTGTATTTGGCCGGTAATTTTGTGCATTTTCTAATGTATAGGTTGATGCAGTAATCGTCCAATAGGTTGCCGCTTTAATAAGTGCCGGATGGAAGAATGTCGTACCTGCCTGCAATATATTCCTGCTTAGTTCCTCATCATAAGTGTCTAATGTCGTGATAAATACTTTAGAACCTGAATCATCCGTAATCTTGTTCCAGCTTGCATCGCAGCCATTAACTGTTACCCTGAAAGAAATACCTGCAGTTTGCGCAATTGGTGTACCCGTTTTACCTAATCCTTCAACTGCCGTCTCGCCGGGTAAAATTACCTGTAATTGGTACGGACCCGACGGTGAAACGTAAACAAAAGTACTGTACGAAGGGCTATATCCGGAACCGGATGCTGTTGCATATATTTGTGTAGTTGTATTTGCTAACATAGGCGTAAATATAACCTGTGTCGTTCCGCTTACCAGGGCTATATCGGTAGAAGTAGGTGTATCATACGGATCTGTTAATGATAACCGTATCAAACTACCGCTGCCCAAACCCGCACCTGCATAAATGCGGTTGAAATAATCATCACAACCGTTAACCGTTGCGGTAAATACGGTACCTGCGGTAAGATTAGCCGGTGCACCCGTTTTACCGTAAGGCTGTGTATTCCATTTTCCCGGAACTATCGTTTCACCCGGCAGTATAATTAATATAGTTGATCTTGTTCCCGGCTTGTTAGTTATTACCGGTGAAGAAGAAATATTTATATCCGGAGGTGCTGGATCATTATCATAAGCCCATATCTGATGTGTTGCTGCGTCTGTCAAATCACCTTTATTACCTGAATATAAAGTGATATAGAATGTAGTGTAGCCGCTCACAAGCTGTTTGGCTGTAGGATTTGACCAGTAAGGATCAGTCGAATCTAAATCTACATTCACGTTGTTACTTGCCCAGTTATAGTATTGATCAACGGCTCTGACTGTTACATAGAAAGCGGTACCGGCGGTTCTTTCTGTGGGTGTACCGGTTTTACCGTAAGGTGAATCAGTCCATTTACCTTGAACAGCGGTTTCACCCGGAGCTAAAAGCAGGAAACTATTAATGTCACTTGCTACAACATTCATAGGATTTGAATTATCCAAATTCAGTCCGCAGGTGGTTTGTGCCGTCAATATTGTGGATTTTTGAGTTACCAATGTTACTGTAAACTGTGTAGTTCCCTCAACCAATGCTAATGATGAAGGATGAACATTGTATATATCATCATCTACAATATCTACTAAAATATAATTAGTAGATACCACAATATTCCATAATTCGTCAACTGAATTAACTGTAATTTCAAATGAACTGCCTGCAGTTCTATTTGTAACGGTGCCTATCCTGCCTCTATTTACCGAATCACCGGCTGCGGCAGTTTCACCCGGCACCAATACTTGTAAACGCGTAGGTCTGTCAGTCCTTACATTTATTCCTTTAGAAGAAGTAGATAAATAATTACCATAATGGTCAATGGCCGTGACTGTCCATGTTCCTTTTGTAACCATCATAACTTCTATATCTGCTTCTCCGTTAGTAGTTGACTGTCCGGGAGAATTCGGGAACGGTTCAGCATCATTAAGATCGGTTGTTAAAAGACGTATTATAGTACTTGCTGCTGAAATTTTATTCCAGTTGTTATCAGTAATATTAACTGTTACAAGGAACGTACCTGCAACTCCTTGAGGAGTTGGAGATCCAATTTTACCGTCAATATATCCAGGAACCGCTGTTTCACCCGGACATACCATCTGCAATCTTGTCGGGTCACCGGCATTGACGGTAAGCGCCGGAGAAGTTGACGATTCAATATGATAATTAAGATAATAGTAATCTGTGGTTGAAGCACATAAATATCTTGTTGCACCGGAAGTTGCCGTGACAAATGACGATATAAATATTTTTGAATAACTGCCGTCCATTTGTTCCGCTGTATAATCCGGGTCATATGGATCGTTTGTATAAATCTTTACAACCGGTATATCAATATTACCTGTAATCTTATTAAATCTTTCATCAACAAGATTTACAGTCACATTAAAAGGTGTCCCCGCTATACGTGTTTGGGCTGTACCGGTTTTACCTGTTGATGTTGCGGGAACCGAAGATTCGTTCGGTACAAGAACCTGTAACTTTGCCGTCAACGTACTTGCAATAACTGTGAAATTAGCAGTTGTATAATTATTGTAAGCGCTGATTCCGCCGTTGATATATGTCGCGGTAAGTGTATATGTTGAAATAGCAAACCATGGCCGTACTGTATAGTCAGATCTTAAACCGCCTGCTAAATTCTTAAATTCCTGATAATTATAGTTTGGATCGTTTGTTGCAGTTAATCTAACCTGCGGGTTATCATCAATTAAATTCCACCATTCATCAGTAGTCCTTACAGTTACATTGAAGTTATTTGAAACTGTCTGAGCTAATACGGTTCCTGTTTTGCCATAACCCGGCAAAGCTGTTTCACCCGGTAAAACAATCTGTAATTTTTTCGTAGAACTTAAATTTGTAGATACGGTAACAGAAGACGCAGAATTAAAATACAACGGTGCATCAGGATTATTGTCCGTAGCGGTTGAGTACACAATACTTGCAGTGAAGAATCTCATATTGCAAATGGTTGTCCCTCCAATCAGCGAAGCAGATGATATTTCAGTATCATACAAGTCGGTTGATTCAACCCTTGCAGTCGGAGGCCAGTCACTGCCAAGGTCAGGATTTGTTGCAAATAAGTTCCAATACCTATCGCAGGCATTGACAGTAACCTTAAACTGGATACCTGCTGTTAATGCTGAGGGTGCACCCGATTTACCGCCTGTAGGATATTCACCTTTACCGGATACAGCGGTTTCACCGGGTAATAATAATTGGAAAACAACCGGTGATTCTTTCCTCGCTGAAACAGTTATTGCCGGCGATGTAGAAGAATTTTTAGTATAGTCGGATGAATCCGTTGCAACAACAAGCGTGTTCTTTGCCGTTTTTAAAGTAAGTACGAAATAAGTTGTTCCGGCGGTCATTGGCAAATCCGTTGGTTCGGCATCCCAGATATCGTCAGTTGTAATATTTGTCTGGTCTCCGATTGAAGTGTTTGTATTGTAATTGGCATCAACCGCATTTATTGTAATAACAAACGGAATACCAGCTGTCTGCGGTTGTAAAGTTCCAGTATTACCAACTCCCGGAACTTGTGTCTTATCAGGTACCAGTAGATTGAGTTTTACAAATGCGCCCGCACCAACCGTAATTGCAGGTGATGAAGAAACGGTTA
Organism: Elusimicrobia bacterium RIFOXYD2_FULL_34_15; assembly: GCA_001800605.1. GTDB lineage: Bacteria > Elusimicrobiota > UBA8919 > UBA8919 > UBA8919 > UBA9627. Next base: position 18,089 of record MGVS01000031.1, on the reverse strand, counting down.
ATGTATTGGGAGGAACCATATCTCCGGGCGAATCCTGGTCTTCAGCACGAATAATCCAGTTATTATTTGCAGTTACCATTGTAATAGCAACATTGGTGGTTCCATTTGGCAGTACAAATGCTGACGGCTCATACGATGTATCGTTCGGATCGTCAGTGTAAATCTTTACCAGAGCAACAGCACTATCTTTGCGGTTCCACTGATTGTCACAGGCATTTACTGTAATCCAGAATGGCACACCAGCAGATTGATTTGCAGGTGAACCTATTTTACCTGTTACGGTAGATGTACCACAAACAACGGTTTCACCCGGAACTATAACTTGTAAACGATTTTGAGTACCTGGTAAAACCATGAGAACCGGTGTAATAGTTGAAGATATATTGTTATATAGTGCATTGGGCGTAACTGTTATTGTATGTGTCGCATATGTAATATTATAACCCTGCATGTTACCGGTTTTGAAAGTAACGGGTGCCGTTGCTGTACCGTTTTGTAACTGGAATTGCAGTAATGTTTCATTATCATATAAGTCAGTTGTAGTCAATGTAACCACAGGACTTGTATCTGTATTAACATTCCAATAAGCATCACAGGCATTGACGGTTACGGTAAATGTTGAGTTGACCACAAATTGTGCCTGTGGTGTGCCTGTCTTTCCGTTAGTTGAACCCTGTAATGCCGTTTCGCCCGGGACCAGTATCATAAATTTTGAAGGGCTGCCAAAAGTAACCGGCACCTGACGTGATGTACCGTTGGTTATATTGGCGGCACTTGTCGTAGATGTAAATATGGTTCCCGCCGATGTATTTGTAGATTTCTCAATAAGCGTAACCGTAAAACATGTAGTACCATTTATAAGAGTCGTGTTAACAGGATTGGTATTAAACGGATCATCATCTGACAAGAACGTATTATAAGCATATGTTGTTGTTACATTCCACCTTAAGTCAACCAGGTTCACAGTAACGGTAAACGGAGCGCCCGCTGTTCTTGTGGATGCCTCTCCGGTATAACCGTTTGAAGAACCGGGCAGTGCAGTTTCACCGGGAACAAGAATTTGCAATTTTGTAGGTGCAGATGAGATACATACAAATTCCGGAGAAGTATTCGAAGAAAGCGTGTTACTGCTGTAATAAACACCTACTATGTTGGCGGTTACTGATGAAGATTGTGCTGTATATAATTTCATACCTGTGGCACCCGTAAATGTAACAAAACCAACGGTATTTGGAATTACTTTTGCATCCGGAGGAGTATAATAACTATCATTTGCTGTAAGCTGTACAGTAGGAGTTGAGTTGGTTACCAAATTCCAGTTTGGGTCCACAGTCCTGACAGTAACCGTAAAATCCTTCCAAACTGTTTGCTGTATTGGTGTTCCCGTTTTACCTAACGGCTCAGTGTTTTTTCCTTCAACAGCGGTTTCACCCGGCAGCAATACCTGCAATTTTGAAGCACCTGAAGAAATAACCGTAATCCACGGCGTTGAATCGGAAGTATAACCACCGGCTGTTGCAGTGGATTTTACCGTTCCTCTCGTTTTGAAATTATGATTGAAATTCTGGGTACCATTTGAAAGATCTCCTGTTATTGCACTGTCATACGAGTCTGTTGTCTCGACTGAAATACCGCCGACATCTTCAACTATTTTATTCCATTGATTATCCACTGAGTTTACCGTAAATGTAAATACCATACCCGCTGTCTGACTAACCGCAGAACCTGTTTTACCCGTGGTTGATCCTGGCAATGCAGTTTCGCCAGGCATTAAAATTTGAAGTTTATTATCGTTACTGTTCGGCATAATTTTTACGGTAGATGTGGAACTCTTCAAAGAACCGCCTAATGCTCCTTCAACTTTTGGCGCCCAGTAAGAACCGTTGACCGAATCATTGACAGTCCTTAAATTTACAGGATAATATGTTGTGCCATTCGTTAATGAAAGATCAATATATGTAAGTCCTACGTAGGTATCATAAGGATCATCACAATTAAATCTTATTTTTGCATCTGTAGATGAGTTAATATTATACCAGTTATCAACACCGTAACAGGTTGCCATAAATGTTATACCTGCTGTCTGAGTATCCGGCGTACCTGTTTTTCCCAAAACGGAAATGTTTCCGGGCACATGTGTTTCACCCGGACATAAAATCAACAATTTTGCGGCTGTATTTGAAATTAGCGGAACTTGCCTTGGAACATCGGAGAAGTTCGGCAACGTTCCATCGTCGTCTTTTAATGTAAGTGTTACTTGACCGGTTGTAACGAGCGTAAGCTGTACATTTGTTGTTCCGCTTTGTAAAGTCCGTATCCATGATGCTGTTGCGTTTATATCATCAGATATAATCTTTATCTGCTGGCTTGAATCCGCACTATTGAAGTTACCGTCGCAGGCATTGACTGTTACTGTAAACTCCACGCCAGCTGTCACATTTGCCGGTGTCCCTGTCCTGCCGTTATTTGGTATATCACCTTGAGCAATCGTTTCACCCGGAACCAGTAGTTGCAGCTGTGTAGCTGCTGATGCTGTTACATTTATGCCTGTCTGCGTATATGTGCTAAGTAACGGTTCCGTATCATCGGTATCCAACGCTTTCATACTATGTGCCGCGCCCTGTGTCTTATACGTCCATAAGTATGCAGTTGTTCCGTTCTGCAGAAATTGTTCTATCAAATTTGTATCATAAATATCGCTCGGTGTTTCTATTTTTACTTTCGCTCCGGAACCTGCTCCGGCTGTTACTGTATTCCAGTTATTGTCTACTCCCTTTACCGTTATCTGGAATTGCACGCCCGCAGTTAATGTCGATACTGTACCTGTCTTGCCTGTCGCTGAACCGACATATTGCGTCTCACCGGGCATCATTATTAATAATTTTACAGGATTAGATGAGTTGACTACAAAGTATGGCGTGTATGTAGATAACAATACCGGATCTATTGTGTTGCTTGCAGATAATTGTGCTGTCGGCGTGGATTTCTTTAACGTTACCCAATAATATGTAGTGTATCCCTGTAACGTCAATGTTTGTGAACCTATGAATGACATAAACTCATCGTTTGTCGTCAATCTTACAGCTACATTTGTGCCTGTGCTTGACGGGTTCCAATACGGGTCACAGCTATTGACAGTTACTTTGAATGCTACACTGGATACTTGTACACTCGGAGTTCCCGTCTTTCCGTAATTTGCCGTGTTACCGGGTACTGCAGTTTCACCGGGCATCAATATCTGTAGTTTTACCGCAACCGACGAATATACCGTCCAATACGATGAATTACCGTCATTAAGTCCGTCTGCCGTCGCTGTCGCTTTGTGCACGGTTCCCGCTGTTTTGTTTGTCATATTAAATGTCTTCTGTCCTAACTGCAATGTCTGTGGATCTGGATTCGTATCGTTCTGATCCGTAGTTACTACCGTAACCAAATGCTCAGCACCTAAATCACGGTTCCAGTTTGGATCTACTCCGTTTACTGTTACTGTAAATTGTAGTCCGGCTGTTTGATGTGTCGGTGTTCCTGCTTTTCCTGTACCTGCTCCGGGCAAGGCTGTCTCGCCCGGTAACAACACCTGCAGTTTTACCGCACCTGATGAGTTTACTACTATAGAAGGTGATGTGTTATTTGTATATAATGTACCAAAATTATCTACATCATTTGCTGTTAACGTCCACGTTCCGGATGATAATACGCTTAATGCAAATACGGTTGTACCGCTGTTTAATATATGACTGGATACTATTGTTGAATACGGCGATGTCGTTGTTATTTGTGCCGTAGGTGCATTCAGTAATACTTTGTTCCAGTATGGGTCTACCAGATTTACCGTTACTGTAAATTGTACGCCGGCTGTCTGACCAATTACATCTCCCGTCTTTCCGCTGCCGGATCCTTTCAATGCTGTCTCGTTAGGTACCAATAACTGTAACTTTACCGCCGATGACGATTGCACTATAATATTTGCTGATGTCTGCGGATTCATTGTCCCGTCATATTGCGCAGTCAGTGTATGAGTTGTCCCTTCGCCGGTCTTCATTATTACAGTGTATGTCGTGCTTCCTGCAGTTAATGCATGCGATGACTGTATTATCTCGTATTCATCAGTGGTTGATACGACTTCTACCGTCGGCTCTGTAGATGTCTTTATGTTCCATAAACTGTCACATGCATTTACCGTCACTATATATGTTAAACCCGCAGTCATGTCTTGTACAGTTCCGGTTTTTCCGCTATTTGCTGTGTCGCCCGCTACAGCCGTTTCGCCGGGTACTATTATCTGTAATTGGACTGCTGCTGCTGCTGTTACATTTATGCCTGTCTGCGTATATGTGCTAAGTAACGGTTCCGTATCATCAGTATCCAACGCTTTCATTGTATGCGCCGCACCCTGCGTCTTGTATGTCCACGAGTATACTGTCGTACCGCTCTGCAGGAATTGTTCTAATATACCACCGCTCGATAACATATCATAATTATCAGTCAAAGTCTCTACCCTTACTTTTGCACCGGAACCTGCTCCGGCTGTTACTGTATTCCAGTTATTGTCTACTCCCTTTACCGTTATCTGGAATTGCACGCCCGCAGTTAATGTCGATACTGTACCTGTCTTGCCTCCGTTTGCGGAATTGCCCGGCTGATATGTCTCGCCCGGCATTATTATTAATAACTTTACCGCATTGGATGAACTTACTACAAAATACGCGGTTGAGGTTGAAATCATATTAGGTTCATTAGATCTGTCAGTAGCTGTAAGTTGTGCGGTCGGTGTGGACTTTATTAGTGTTACCCAGAAATATGTTGTACCGCTTTGTAAATTCTGTGAACTTACAAAAGACATATACTCATCATTTGTATTCAATCTTACTGCAGTATCATATAAATCACCTGCTGTAGATATATTCCAGTACGGATCACAGCTGTTGACAGTTACTCTAGTTGAGACATTGACTGTCTGTGTATAAGGATTACCCGTTTTCCCGTTAGAAGAACCTGCTCTTGCTGTTTCACCAGGAACAATAATTTGCAATTTTACTGCAGCGGATGCTATTACCGTCCAGTATGCCGAGCCGCCATCGTCAAGTCCTGCCGCAGTCGCGGTAGCTTTATGCACAAGCGTTCCTGCTGTTTTGTTTGTTACATTGAATGTTCTTTGACCGTTTTGTAAAGTATTACCACCTATAGGTTCATCATATTCATCAGTTGTTGCAACGTTAGCCAGTAAATCATTAATGCTGTTGTCAATATTCCAGTTCGGGTCAACACTATTGACTGTTATAGTAAATGGTATTCCGGCTGTTGAAACAAACACGGCAGGCGAAGCTGATTTTCCCGTAGTTGAACCAGGAACGGGCCTTTCATTTGGCAGTAATACTTGCAATTTTACAGCACCGGAAGAATTTATTACTATAGAAGGCGATATGCTATTGGCATAAAGCGGGGCAATACCGTCCACGTCAGTTGCGGTCGTGGTCCAGCTACCGGATGACAACATAGCAAGCGTAAACTGTCTTTCACCGTCAACGAGATAGGTATTGGCCGGTAAACTTGAATACGGTGCAGAAACCGTTATCTGAACCGTCGTATCTGAACCAAGAGTTCCGACTTTATTCCAATATGGGTCAGTCAGATTCACAGTAACCACAAAATTCAATCCCGCTGTCTGCGCGATTACATCGCCTGTTTTACCGTTATTGTCCACATCGCCTTCCACCGCGGTTTCACCCGGAACTACTATCTGCAATTTTACAGGGGCCGAAGATGCAACAACAAAATTAGGCGAATTCTGTAATGACATCGTACCGTCGTATGACACCGTAAGATTTCTATCGCTTGCTCCGGAAGTATTCTTTCTCAAAGTAACTGTAAATGTCGTAGCACCCTGGGTTAATGAGTGCGAAGATTGAATCTGGGCATAAGTATCGTTGGATGTAACTGAGACCGTCGGTTCTGTGGATGTTACAATGTTCCAGTTTGTATCGCAAGCCCTGACTGTTACAGTATATTGAATTCCTGCAGTCTGAGGCTGAACATCACTGCTATTCTTACCTGAACCTTCTATAGGTGTCTCGTTCGGAACCAGTATCTGGAGTCTCAATGGACTGCCGGCTATAGTTGTAATTTGCGGTGATGTATCCGATTCATATGTTTCTGCGACATTGTCTTCAATATTTGTCGAAGTAATTGTACTGGTTGCGGCTCTTACCAAGGTAACAAAATTAGTAAATATCTTTACACCATTTACAAGAGCCGCAGAAGAAAGTGTAGAATTAAATGATGAATTATCATAATTTATTGAAAGTTGTACCGATGCACCAACAGTAAGCCCGTCACTGTATTTATTCCAGTTTGCGTCAACAAGATTCACTGTTACTGTGAACGGGGTGCCTGCGGTTCTGCTGGTCAGGTCTCCTGTTTTTCCGGCAGGTGCCGTGTTCTTCCCTGCTACTGCGGTTTCACCGGGAACCAAAAGCTGCAATTTTAATTGATTTACCGTCGGATTGGCAACTACTGAAACATTTTTCACAGTTTGGGTAGCAAGATCAACCGCCGGCAAACCATCATTATCCTCAATATAAAATGTTGTAGCTGTTGCTTTCTTTAATGTTATACCTACCGTTGCCGCACCACCGGATAGATTAGGTGTTTGATTAGTAAACGCCGGTGCATACTGTTGGTCAGTGGAATCAGCAGAAACCTTAACCTGCTGACCGCAAGCAGTTACTATATTCCATCTTACATCACAAGCATTAATTACTGCATTAAACTGTATGCCGGCTGTTCTTTCCGAAGGTGAACCGGTCTTGCCGTTTGACGTGGCAGGATATACCTGAGCATTTTCGCCGGGCATTATTAAACGCAATCTATCCGCAGTTCCCGGATTGACAACCACGGTTGAGGAAGCATTATGAGTGTAGTCGAGATATTCAGAAGACGCATCTAAATCAATCTTTATCTCGCGACCGGGTGCAATTGAAGAAGCAGTAAAGTTGATTGTGTATGTCCTTGTAGCATTTTGAAGTGCAAATGTCTGGTCAACATCCACTTCTGTATAATTTGGCGGAACCAGTGAATAAACTCTTACTTGCGGCATATCAGTATCTATTTGTATATTGTACCAATTATCCACAAGATTAACGGTAACAGTATAATCAATACCTGCAGCAAGAGGTGTATTTATCATTGTTTTTCCACCGCCGCCGCCGGCAGGTACGTAAGGTGGTAAACCGGGAACAAGTGTTTCGCCCGGAACAAGAAGCTGTAAATATGTCGCGGCGTTTGCTCTTACAAAAACATATGTTGTGTTGGCAGTTAGCCCTGCAGAAAGTGCGGTTATATATTGAGTGGCTGCGGTAACCAGAGTCAGTGTAAATGTTGTTGAACCCGAACTTAATGAACGTGTAGCCGGTTCCACATCATATACATCAGTAGTAGTGATTGTGGATACGTTGGTAGCAAGTGCATTAATATTCCAGCAAATATCACAGCCATTTACAGTCACATCAAACTGACTCCCTGCTGTCCGTGTTGTCACAGAACCTGTCTTGCCTAATGTTGAGCCGGGGTCAGCTGTTTCACCGGGAACTAAAATTAGTAATTTATTAATATTATTGTACGTCATAACGACAGGATTGGATGTATCGCTCTTTGTATTGGTTGAAACGTCAATTCTTGTGCCGGTACCTCCGGTATTTTTTCTCATCTTTACTCCAGATACAACTACAGAGCCCGAAGTGATCTGATATAATCCCTCACCCTCCGTTGCAAATGGATCATCGGCATCTTTAATCGATACCTGAACCGGTGTTCCTGTATCAATAAGATTCCAGTAATCATCAACTGCATCAACCGTTATTGAGAAACCGGTTCCTGCTGTTTGAGTTTCTATATTTCCCGCCCTTCCGTTCTGTGCAGTGTTTCCGGGTTGTCTTGACTGGCCGGGAACGAGCACTCTTAAATCCGACCAGGCAAGCGGACTTACAACAATTCCCGTTTGAGAAGCAGATTGACTGTATGTACCGGGATCGGTTTCACTATCCACACCGTTTATATTACCGCTTATTCCTCTTGCATAAATTGTTCTTGTGCCGGGACATTGTGCAGTATTATTAGCGGCTTTTCTTAATGTGATTGAACTTGTAAATATTTTAACAGCATTATCCGAATCTTCAAATGTGAAGCTGTTTGGCAAACCATTTCCAGCTGTTTCCGGACCGTTAGGTGTATAGAACTGCACCTCACCGGTACTACCAAGCGCAGGGTTACCGTCCGGGTCAAATATTTCTATCTTAATTCCGGATGATTCGCCCGAAGTTGTATTATTAATCTGTGAAACTTTCATATAGGCAGCTGCCTTGGTTACTCTGAATTGATTTATCACTCCGGGATCGCAACTATTTCCGGCTCTGTCAGTTGCTTTAGTTCTTATTTGATAGTAAACGCCTGATTGCCAATTTGCTTCTTTTGCTTCCTGGTTAACACCCGGTATTTCATACCACCACGACAAATCAGTATCGGCATTATAACCGCCGGCATTAAACCAGTTTTCACTGCCTAACTGCCATGTCCCGGTATCTGCCCAAACATACCAGTATGAAGTAGGTGTAAATAAATCAGGCCCTGATGTTTTACAAAGTGAAATATAAATATTATTGTAATCGTTAATGCCCGAATTTGCTTTACCGTCAATATTATCTGCAGCGGTTCCTGAGATAAATAAAAGATTGCTGGACTGATACGATTGATTGCCTCCTAACGGTTTTGAAACTGTTGTTGATGGAACTTCTGTATCATATAAGAACATATTCCAAGTAGCTGTATGGGTAGAATGCACATTGCCTATCGTATCTGTTGCCCAGGAACGGACCTTATAGTATTCGCCGTGTGTCCAAGAAAGCAATCCATTAGCATAGTTCCAGGTACCTGATGATGCGCCGATGAATTGAGATACACTAAGTGGTATTTCCGGATCTGAATTAAAACCACCGGCACCGCCATTAAAGTACTTTGTCGTATTAACCTGTAAAATTTCCAATTTTACGTTTGAAATATTGCTTGAAGCATCGCCTGCAGTTCCTGAAATTGTTGAAAGTCCGCCGCTTGTATAATATGTAGGCCATGCGGCTGGTTTTACAACAACCGTGTCAGGTGCCATATTGTCGAACTTAAACGTTGCTGTTGAAGCAACCGTCCCTTGATTTGTACCATCATCAATAGTATATGCCCATACATAATAAGAAGTATTTGATGTCCATGCACAATTACCAGGATTACCCGAATCATAAACAAAATTAGCGTTGTATATTTTCCACACACCGCCTGCCAGATCAGTATGTATATTTTCTTTATAATCATTCCCCCATGAACCATCGCCAAAATTATCCCAATATTTACTATTATCAACTCTCTTTATTACTATTTTGACAGACGACGCATCGCTTGAAGCGGTTCCGGATATAGTTAACATTTCTTTATAAACATTTACATTACCGGTTGACGGCATTACAACTAACGTTTCCGGTACTTGCGTATCGTATCTGAATGTAGCTGTAGAATAAGTTACTTCCGTATTTTCAGCCATATCATAACTTCTTGCAACTATTTCATAATTACCGCTATTTAGCCATGGTGTGCCGAACGCACCGTTCATTTTCACGGTTAATCTAAACGGTGCAGTTGAAGTCACGACATTCCAGATTCTCGGTGAAGCACCGACATAATCACCTGCAGTATTATCCCAATAACCATAAGACGCTTCTCTTATGCTTACTTCAACAGGTGTAGAGGTCTTTAATTCATATGTATCGGACAATGTTCCTGAAATTGTCGGCATTGTATTATATTTCTTCGTGGGTAGCCAATTCGAGAAATTAGCGCTAGGCATTGTAATAAATGAATCCGGAGGTGTGACATCGTACGTAAATGTATATGATGAAATCGTTGCAGTTTGCGAATTATTGGCATTATCTAATGCTTTTGTCTCAACAACGTAATAATTATTCTCAGTATAGTTTGCAGTTGAAATTTGTGTATATTTCCATGTTGCAGCCGGTGGAGTTGTATCATTCCATGTATTTGCAGTAATTGTCCACTCAAGTGTTGTATCCCAATACTCGGCACTTAAATGCGCTCCCTGAACCGGCCATGTAATACGTACTTGAGTTTTTTGTAAACCGGAACCGCCAGTGTCTGACGCAGCGCCGGTAATAGTTGTCAAATTCTGTCCATAATATGGTTTGGTAGGAATATTGATGTTTGAATTTGGTTCTGCGGTATCGTATTTAAATGTAACATATTTCGGACTCTCACCATTGCCGGCTGTATCACCGCCTCTTACGTGAATTCTGTAAATATTATTATTAGTCCATATGTAGTTTGGCGCAGCGCCGGGAACAGTATAAGTCCAAGTTGACCAGCTGCCCAAATATTGGGAACAATTTGCAAATTCCTGCGTCTCACCCCAATTGCTTTGCGAGAACATCCAGTAAGTGCCGGGCAATATAAAACCACCCTGGTTGTATAACTGAATTGAAACAGATGCAATAGTTACTGAATAGGGGTCAGATGATGTCCCGGAAATTGTTGCAAGCTGCTTCGAAGGACCATAACTTTGAACATCCGCAGGCAATGTAACAGCCGACGTAGGTGCTGTAACATCGTATACAAATGTAATCGTGTTATTTGTTTCTTGTCTTAATCCTATATTGTCTTCTGCAATTGATTTTACATAACACCTTATCTGTGAAAGTCCTGTGAAATCCGGAGCGTTTAACTGCCATGTGCCTGTACCCGTTGTTGATGAGGTTGATTCTGTTGTAGTCCAAGTTGAATCGGCCCAGTAATTAGTTGTTGCTCCGGAAAGATAGGTGATCATTACTTTTGTAGCATCCGGTTTTGGTCCGCTAAGAGTATCCGAAGCATTCCCTGAAATTGTCTCCAATAATTTTAATTTGGCATTATTCGAAGGCGTAAGGACTGAAGAAGTCGGTGAAGATCTGTCAATTGTAAACGTCCTTGAAGAAATAGCTGTTTGTAAATTGGTTGGGCTTGACAAATCAGTAGCAGAAGAATAAATAATATAAAATTGTCCGTCTTCATACTTCGTATCGTCAATTACTCTGGTCCATGGATACGTTCCGGTAGCAATTCGCCAAACCTGTGTTTCTGATGCAAAATCATTTGTTGCATCATACCAGTTACCGTTGAACTCTTGAATAGCTATTTTCACGCCGTTTACCGTAGATATGCCGGCTTTATTATCCAGTGCAGTTCCGGAAATTGTCGGTAAATTTTGGAAATATGAATTTGTATTTGAAGATGGTCCGGTAACTTTTGTTGTCGGCGGTGTAGCATCAAAATGCAGTGTTCTTGTTGATGAAACAATTTCCGGATTATCCGCAGCATCAATTCCATACGCAAGAATCTCATAATCGGCACCTGCTGCATTCCATAACGGACTTGCACCGCCCATAGTCCCGGGGTATGTCCATACCAACGTATTGGCTACCGGAGTACCGGTAGAAGCAGCCAGCCATCTATCCGCTTCTTCACCCTGCCAGTTTTCACCGTTCCAATAACCGCCACCAATTAATTTTATGGATATCTTCACGGCACCGGGACCTGAAGCAGAATCATATGATGTTCCTGAGATTGTTGATAGAGCTGACATCGTAGAGGATTGAACCGGCGATTCTATAACAGTAACAGGCGGAATATTATCAAATGTAAATACATTAGACGAAGCTGTCGTCTGCCAGTTGCCTGCAATATCATTTGCAGAAGAACGGATAATATACCATTTTCCGCTTTCCAAAATATCATTCCACGAATTTGCTGAAGTGCGGGTTGAATACCATGTCGTCCAATTTCCGGATGTCTTAGCATCAAACCATGTCTCGGATGCTACGGTAAACGAGGAAGAATCGCTGCTATAATAATATCCGTTTGGCTCATTTTGTTTAATTGAAATCTTTAAATTCGTTAATCCAAAGACATCGGAAGCTGTTCCGGAAATAGTAATTATCGTTTTGTAACCCAAGTTATTAAGAGGCATAGTGATAACTGATGTCGGTTTAGTTATATCATAAACGAATGTATTACCGGCTGTTGGATCTTCATTATTGGTAGCCAAATCCTTTGCTTTGCTCCTTATCCTATATTGATGCGCATCAGACCACTTCGAATCCGGAATTACTGTTTGCCATATTGTACCTGCAGAATTGGTAGAAATATAGTTCCAGTATTCATTTCCGGAAACCCACAGTCCGGTATTCATATTATAATAAGTTGAATTAAGTGTTACATCCTGAATTGATACCGTAACTGTCGAAAGCGTTACGATACCTGAAACAGAATCTACACAAGTACCGGACAGAGTTGTCAGTGTGTTATAAGGCGGATTACCGGTAAGCGGCATCGTTACGGTAGAAGTCGGTTTAACATTATCATACCAGAACATTTTGCTTGTGTATGCAAACTGAGTTCCCTGAATATTTCCTGCTCTATCGGTTGCTTTTGTTACTATCGTATATGACGAATTTTGCGTCCAATACATATCAGCGTCATAGTAACTCCACGCCGGTTGATTAACCGTTGAAACAGATATCCAATAAGGTGAACCGCTATTTTCATCAAAATCAGTTTCTTTAAAATATTTATCGGTAGTCGATGAATTGGATGCATGCTTTAAAATGTACATGTCGGCATTGGTCAAAGGCGTTGATACTTTAGCACCGGCAAATGCAGGAACATCGTCTATGGTGCCGGAAATTGTTGAAAGCGTTGCATTATGATATAACATATCCGGAGATAATATTACCGATACGGGTTCTGTTGAATCAAACACAAATAACATCCCTCTTGAATCAGACGGTGTTTCAATCAATGACGGACTGGAAGTATCCGACGAGAAACAAGTAACATAATATGACGACCCTGACGTTAACTTATCCTGAGTCAGTGAAGAATATACCCATGTAGCCGTAGACGTATGATTAGTTACGGTAACCTGACGCGGTATTGCAGGCACAGAATTGAAACCATTGGCACCATCCCAGTATAAATTACTGCTTAATTCCTTTACATAAATAAATGTTTTGGAAATATCGTTTGTAGTTGCATAACCTCTAATATTTGAGAACGTTTTTATGTAACCGCCGTTAGCCTGTGCGTATGCATATGTTGTCGGAGAAGAATAATCAATTATAAATACAGATGTTGAAAACGAAAGCGAATACTTCCCTGTCTTATCAATTGACTTCGATTCAAGTAAATATTGTTTTCCATCACTCCATTTTGTCGGGTCAAACGGATAATACCAATATGTACAATCGGAAGAAAGCTGAGGTGTAAACCATGATTGTTCCGGATCGGTTAAATCGATATTAAATAGACTGCCGTTCCAATATGCCAGGGGTGATTCCTGTTTAATACGGATTTGTACCGTATCCACTCTTCCGGTCGAGGGTGAATCTGATGCTGTACCGGAAATGGTTAAAAGTGACGAGAGTTTAGTTGTTCCTTCTGCCGGCATTAAATTTTTGACGCTTGGCGAAGAAACATCAACCCAGAATGTTGTCGCACGGAATAATTCAATATTATTAGATTTATCTATCGTGCGCGAACGCAATTCTATTCTGACACCGTCATAACTTAACCAGTCCGGCGTGGTAACTCCGGCACCGGGATACGACCAATTATAAATTGGTCCCGCACCGGATTTAGTAGTAGGTTTCCATGAATTCTCTTCATTTGCAGTAAACTGATTTGTACCGTTCCAGAAGAAATTAGTATCTAAATTCTTAATAGCTACTTCTATGCTATTAACATCTGATTTATATAACCCGCCGGGATCCTGAGCAGTTCCCGTGCTAGTTGCAAAATTGTCATTCCATTGTGCAAACGGCATTAATATAATTGAAGTTGAAGGTTGGTTGTCATATTGGAATACTGATGTCGAAATTACTGTCGTTGTATTCCATGCACGGTCTATACCTCTTGCATTTACCGTATACTGAATACCGTCTGACAATTGTGCTGTTGTCGGTGCGGTATAACTCCATGATGATTCACCGATTGACCAGTTAGCATTAAACCATGAATTTGATCCTGCACCAAACCCATTGGTACCGTTCCAATAACTATTTCCGTTATAAATTCTTACCTGAACTGATGATGCATTGCTATTATACACTGAACCGGCTGCTTCAGGATTATCCCAAGTAGTACCTGAAATAGTGGCAAGCACTTTATATGGTCCGTAATTTTCTGCATTGGTTGGAGCATCAATATCCGTACTCGGTGCATGCGTGTCATACACAACCACATACCCGCTCTTTACATCCCCGTCTTCTGCGTTACCCGTTACAGGCAGCGCATTGTCATAACCTCGCGTTACTATCTTGTACCGCTTTCCGCTTATCGTATGCTCGCTCGTCGTCGCATATGTATAACTGCTTATTTGCGTGCCTGCCATCACTCCTTTATCGCTTACATCACTCCAGTTTGTTACAGTAGACCACGCACTGCCCGTATAACTACTTATCTTTATTTGTACGTTGCTTATCCCATTAGATTTCTGTGCGCCGCTTACGTTACTTGGCGTTACGTCTTCAGCGGTTCCGCTTACTGTTGCTAAGCTGTTCGCATAGTTCACTACTCCGCCGCTTAGCCAGCTACCGCTAGTTACTACACTAGTCGGCGCTGTTACATCCCACACAAATATGCTCTGCTGCTGACCGGGTGTCGCTTCTACATTTGTAGCTTCATCCGACGCACTCGTATACGCCCAGTAACTGCACCCGGTTGCTAACTTGCTCTCATCTACTACAAAATTCCAGTTGTCAAACGGCGCAGTTAACGCATTGGTACCATTTAACTCCGTGTCCTGATTGAAGTCAGGTGTCTCACCTATCTTGTACCATTTATTATCCGTGTACCGCTTTAAGTAGAAGTTTATTGCCGTTACACTTGTCTCGCCCGCTCCGTCTGCACTTGTTCCGGTTATCTTTGCATCCGTATCCAATGTCTTTCGCGCTGTCCCATTTAACGGTATCCCTACATACGACTTCGGAGGCTGGTCATCTACCTTGATCGTACGTGTTGACACATATATTGGCGTGTTCGTAGCTTTATCTAACGCCATCGCCTCTATAACATAACTCTTCGTGTTGGTTAATGTAGGTTTCGTGCTCTTCCATATCGTCCAATCGCTGTTTACTGCCCAACCATCATACCACGCATTTGTAGCATACCCGATCGTGTAGTCCGTACCGTCCCAGTAGTTCCCGCTTGTTACACTCTTCATTCTTACCTGCACCTTGCTTAATCCGCCGGGATTTGCAAAGTCAGGCGACGGACCTGTCGGATAATCTAACGCCGTTCCGGATATGCTTACTAAGTTAGTCGGATTTAACGAGTTCGTTCCGGGTGATGTCACTATCACAGTAGGTACTGTTACGTCATATGTGAATTCACTGCTTACTACATTACTCTCATTCTGGCTCAAATCTTTGGACTTTACTTCTACTTTGTACTTTACTCCGTTTGTCCATGTGTTGTACGGATGCTGCCAGCTCGTTGAGTCCTGCACTACTACCCAGTTCTGCTGCACTACATACCCGCTCCCGGTTGTGTAACTGCTTACTCGTATCTGCACATTCTCTATCCCGGAATAACTGTCACTCGCTGCGCCCGATATCGTTGTTATGTCCCGCTCAAATGGGCTGTTCGGCTGGCTGATACTACTTACCGGTATTGTATCGTCAAATTTAAATGTTATCGTACTGTACGTTACCTGCACGTTACCGTTAGGTACAACGTTGTCTATCGCTTTACTCTCCACATTGTACTGCGCTCCATCTGACCACACAGGCGTTGATGTGTATACAAACGGCACTGTATCCGTAGCATCCAACCAGCTATTGCTCGAATCTACCCAGCTTATACCACTCCAATATTTCGCAGGTGACGCTACAGGCCCGCTGCTGATACGTATTTGTACTTTGTTCACTCCGGCATAATTAGGACTGCTTGTTAAATCATCGCTCGTTCCGCTTATCGAACTTAATACACGGTTCACTGTGCTGTAATTACTGTTTGTACTGCTTGGATAGTTTATCACACTCGCAGGTACATTAGTATCATATTTTACTGTGTATTCATTATATACGCTCTGTAGGTTATTTGGCAGCGCAGCATCATATGCCCGAGTTTTCAATTTGTACTGGTGTCCGCTCTTGAATGCATTGCTTAAATCGGTGTAGCCCCAACTGCTGTAGCCTACAGTGAAACTTGTAGCTGATGACCAGGTTACACTTTCTGCCCAACTCGTACGGTTCCAGTACGTCACACCTAATGTCAAGTCTTGGATGCTTAGCTCTACAGATGAAATCACGTTGCTGTATACTGCACCGCTCGGCAGCGGACTCGGCTGTATATCTGAACATGTTCCCGTCGCAATCGCTATACTGCTATACGACTTAGTGTCCTGTATAGACGTTATCGCTGAGGTCGGCGCCGTCGTATCATACACA
The DNA here is from genome assembly GCA_001800605.1 of Elusimicrobia bacterium RIFOXYD2_FULL_34_15. GTDB lineage: Bacteria > Elusimicrobiota > UBA8919 > UBA8919 > UBA8919 > UBA9627. The sequence continues at coordinate 1,554 of MGVS01000031.1, read as the reverse complement.
AAATAACTGCCTCGTACTACATTCGGCGTTTCAATCAACTGCGGATTAGATGTGTCGCTCGAGATGCTAGTTACCCAATAACTCGTCCCGTTAGTTAAATTAGTGTTCGTTAACGATGTGTATTTCCAACTGTACCAATCAGGATTCTGACTAGCTAAGATGTAAAATGTTGTGTCAGAACTCCATTTATCAGTTGTGCCGGTCCAGTATTTCTTATCGCTTAATTGCTGAATCGCGACACGCACATTAGTTAGCCCGCTGGTATCATACGCTGTTCCGCTTACTCCGCTGTACTGTGAGACCACTGTCACACTTGCAGGCGTAGTTACTTTGCTTAATGGTGCTGAGTAATCTATCGTAAATGTGCGAGTTGTGTATCCTATTAAATAATTACCTGCCTGATCATTTACTTTCGCTTCCAACACATACGTAGATGAATCACTCCAATTACTAAACGGCTGGCTCCATGGTGTCCCGGTTGCGTGTGTCGTTATCGGAATAAACCACGCGTCTTCTGCTTCTGTTCCCGTCCAATCTCCTGTTCCGGCCGGCTGGTTCGTCCATATCCAGTATTTATCATCCACATTTTCGCCGTTTAATATTGTCCTTAATATCCGTATATTTACATCCTTTATATGCCCGCTAGTCGGCGTGTCTGCTGCGGTTCCGCTTATCGTCGGTAACGCAGATACTATGCTCTGCCCGCTTGCAGGCGATACTATGCTTGCCGTCGGTGTTGATGAATCTACTACAAATATTCGCTCAGTTAAGACTGCCTGCAAATTCTGCGATTTGTCACGAGCCCTTGACTCTATCTTGTAGCTCGGGCCGGAATCCCACGTCGGCATGCTAGAACCATATACCTGCCAGTCACCGCCGCTTATTGTCGCTGTTAGCCAACTGCTTCCGTCGCCTTCCCAGTTCGCGCCCGGATACTGCCAGTATATTCCACCGCTTGATATACGTACCTGCAATATATCTATCGTAGACCACGTGTCGCTCGCTGTTCCGCTGCTTAGCCCTACACTCTGGTGATAACTGCTATGCGGCATCGAGATCGTTGACGCAGGTACCACATCGTCATATTTAAATGTTCGTGTCGTAAATGTTACTTCATAGTTGCCCGCTCCGTCTAATGCTCGCGACTCTACTCGATAATTCGCTTGATTCCCCCAGACCGGCACCGATGTGCCGCTCAGTAAATAATCACTGCCTACCAACGTCGTCTCTAACCAGTCACTGCTGGTTCCGGTCCATGTATATGCGCTCTTGTGCCAGTATTGCGCGCCTATCGCACCGCTGGATATCCTTACCTGTACCCTGTTTACTCCGCTGTTATATATTCCGCCGCCCGCAGTCGGGGCATCGCTCGCACTTAATGTTAATGTTGTTAAGGTACGCTGCGGTCCGTAGTTTGCATTACTGCTACTAGGTTCGCTGATTCCGCTGGTCGGCACATATGTGTCATACACAACCACATACCCGCTCTTTACATCCCCGTCTTCTGCGTTACCCGTTACAGGCAGCGCATTGTCATAACCTCGCGTTACTATC
>MGVS01000030.1:36379-42997 GCA_001800605.1 Elusimicrobia bacterium RIFOXYD2_FULL_34_15 | reverse complement strand
GTGTCAACATTATTAACTGTGATACGTACAGTTGAACGTTCTTTTAAAAACTTCAAAACAGTATTAGGGAAACCCTGTCCTACTTTTCTGGCACCGTTCAAAATCGAAGCCTTTGCAGCAGCCATTTTATTAACATCAACACCACCCATGGTTTCTTCAAAAGTTGTTATTACATCATTTGAACCGGTTTTTATAGCCTTATAGGAAACGCTAGCGCGGTAGGATACCATTCCGCCTAAACCCTGATCGGTATTAAAACTTGAATCCGCTTTTCCATTAATCAAAATGTCAGAACCTTTCAAATCTTCGGAAACAACAAAACCGGCTTCGACAAATTTATTTTTCAATTCTGATTCCGAATACTTTGTTTCCGATGGTTTGCCGTCTATGGATTCTTCAATTGAAAATGCGACAAGAGGATTTCCTAGTTTTTTAGGTTCTAAATCAAGCGCTTTTAATTTTGCCGATAAATCTTCTTTTCTTACCAATGCCCTAATTCTAGTTTTATAGAAATCGCCTTCACGCCATTCTTTGGTAACATCATACTTTTCTATGTAACCTTCGGTTTGGGAGGTTATGTTATCCTCAATCAATATGGCTTTAGAAACAAGCGCTTCCTGTGAAACATAAATGCCAATCACAAGACCAAGGGCATTTTTCATTGCTTCATGAAGCGATGTTTTTTTGGCACCATTAATATCGTTATTAATAATCGGACCTACTCCTTCGGCTTCAACAACTTCTGTATTGGGGGCTGTTGCCTTTATTTTGTTAGAACCTGAAGCACATCCGGAAAAACTATATGCTAAAATACTGCAAAAAAACAATAATGATAAATATAAGCTTTTTTTCATATAAAAAAACCTCTGTACAAATAAAATATTTGAAAATAATTCTTCTTTGTTAATTATTTCTCGCCAACTACTTTTAAACCCATCTCTTTAAGCGCTTTTTTTGAAAGCCGTAAAATTATGACACAACCATCATCAGCTGTCCATTCACTTCTCACTACCTGTGCACCTTTAATTGCTGCATTAATACTGGTTGCTAAAACTGAATCTGTTTCAATTGCTTTCTCTACTGTGATTCCGCCTTCAAGGTTAACACCTTTAATAACAGAGAGCATATTATACTGCGCATTTACTATTGCAGAATTTCTTGAAGTTGCCATCTTCTGTGTTTTGTTTTCTAATTTCTGGTCGGCAGCTCCCATACCACGTGCAAAAATAAAATTATTAGTAATGCCTTGTTCTACCCATTCCCTGTCGATTTCACCATCTTTAGAAACTGTTCCCTTTTCAGGACTGGAAGCGCAACCGTAAAGCAAAATAACTGTACACAAAACAACCAACAATTTTTTCATACAACCCCCTTTGACTACAAGTATAAAGTATAAAGTATAAAGTTTAAATTAAAATTAAGTCTTTTATTTTGACTCTATTTATATTTATACTTTTAATTTTTAATTGCCTTTATTCTGCCAGCGGAAGGAATCGAACCTTCGACCAATGCCTTATGAGAGCACTGCTCTGCCTCTGAGCTACGCTGGCGTCATTTTTTAAAATTTTATGCGACCGCTCAGTATTAATCAACTCTGAATATCTTTATACTTAAAAGTTGAATGGGTTGATTATACAAATAATTTTTTTAAAAATCAAGATTTATTTTTAATATTAGTAATATCCTGGAATATCATCCCAATACCTTTATTTATGCCAGATGCATTTTTAATCATTATTATAGAATACCCAATGATTTTGTGGTTATTTCCAACTGTTAGATGAACTTCTCTTCTTAATTGTGCTTCTGCTTTAGATAAAGCCATTTTGAAAAGTTCGACTATTTCAGGAAATCTAATGAACCCTGCAGTAAAATTTTCGCCAATAAGTTCTTTAGGAATATTCAATATTTGTGAAGCGCGCGGATTTATAGTTATTATTTTTCCGTATCTATCAATTGCAATGAATCCACCCGGCATTGATTCAAAAATATCATTCATATATTCTTTTAAAAAATAAATTTCTTCGTAAAGCCGTGCATTTTCAATAGCAACCGCTGACTGGGCTGCAATCGCAGAAACAAACTCCGTATCTTTTTCTGCGAAATCACCGCTCCTTTTGTTTATAAGCTCAATTGCACCCAATACCTTTCCTTTCATCACAATTGGAACTGCAATTATTGATTTAGTTACAAAACCGGTTAACCAATCAATATCCTTTTTAAATCTTGTATCGTCTTGTACGTTATTTGACACTACCACTTTACCTGTCTGTACCGCAACTCCTACAATACCCTCATCAATTTTTATTTTAATATTCAAATCCTTTATTATTCCGGATTTTTCGCCTTTTGCCACTTTAAAATCCAGCTGATGAGACTCACTATTTATTAAAAGAATAGAACCGGCTTCTACTCCGATTAACTTTATTAATTCATCCAAAATACGCTCGAGAACTTTATCAAGATGAAGTGTCGAAGAAATACTCCGTGAAATTTCAAAAAGAATTTTTTCTTCCATTAAGCTCCCCCTCTAATTTTAGTTAAATCCTGGAAAGTTATTCCACTACCCAAAATATTTCCGTCTCTTTCTTTTATTATCATAGTAGAATACCCGAAAACGAACGGTTCCCCGTCACGCTTCAATAATTTTGTCTCTTGCCTGTTTACAGCCTTTTTCTTCTGATTGGTATCCCATAATATATCAGAAAATTCTTTATGGTGAGGAAACGCTTCATATAAAAATTTTCCGATTACTACAGCCCTCTCAACTTCCAAAATTCTCGCAGCATTCGGATTAATAGTAGTTATTACACCATATGCATCTATCGCGACAAATCCACCCGGCATATTTTCTAAAATAGAATCTGTAAAATTTTTCAACTTTAGAATCTCCGTATAGAGCCGTGATGTTTCAAGTACAAGCGAAATCTGAATTGAAGTCAACATCACCAATTCCTTGTCATCTTCGTTAAATTTATCTTTTTTATTTAAAAGCTCTATGGCACCGATTACCCTGCCGTTAGATATCATCGGAACGCAAAGAATATTCTGGGTTTTAAATCCTGTTATTGTATCAACCGCAGGATTAAAATGTTCTTCTTTTTCAGGATCATTAACTATTTTTGCTTCCTGAGACTGGACAACATTACCGCAAATCCCTATACCTATTTTAAAAGGTATCGAATGTATCAAAGTGTCAGCAGCTCCTTTTGCGGCAACGAGTTTTAGTTCATCCCGCTGATTATCAACCAGAAATATCGAACCGGCCTCACATTTGATTGTCTGACATATTTTTTCAAGAAAGACATTCAAAAGGCGGTTAATATCGTAAATAAACCTAATGTCATTTACAACTTCATAAATTATTTTTAATTGTTCTGCTTGTAACATTTTTTACCTCTTCTATAATATTTTTTATCTGAATTTCTTTCTGTACCTTACCCGACATATCACGCAAAATAATCTTATCCTTTTTTATTTCTTCATCACCAATAATTAAAACATATTTTGAATTTAACGAATCTGCAAGGCGCATTTGTGCTTTAAGAGATTTATTAAAATAAGCGCCATCAGTAGAAACGCCTTCTTCCCTTAATTTTGTTAAAACATCAAAACCACAATTTAAAGTTTTACCTTCTCCAAAAGAAATTACAAAGACGTCCAAAGCACCAAAAACTATCTTTTGAGATGAATTATTACTCACAATCTCAGCAAGACGGTCTATTCCAATTGCAAAACCAACAGCAGATGTTTGCGGACCGCCGAGTTCATGCACTAGATTATCGTAACGCCCTCCCGCACAAACAGCGTTTTGACTGCCAAGATCTCCGGAAGTAATTTCAAAAACCACATCTGTATAATAATCAAGTCCCCTTACTAATTTATTTGAAACATAGAATTCAATCCCAGTTTTTTTAAGTTCGATTTTAAAATTTTCAAACTTATTACCGCATTCTTCACATAATTCAATTTTTATATCCTTGAATTTATCACCGTCAATTTTACAGTCAAGCACACGAAGCGGATTTTTTTCCGAACGTCTCTTGCAATCATCGCATAATTCATTAAATCTTTCTTTACAAATATTTTTTATTGACTCGATCATGTTTTCACGGCATTTTTCACAACCTAAGAAATTTATTTCTACTTTTTTATCTGCTACCCCGGCGGTTTCTAAAATTTCGTTTGCTAGCAGGACAACTTCTACATCTGCATAAACTGAAGCATTACTAAAATATTCGCATCCTATCTGCATAAATTCCCTGAATCTACCAGCCTGAGGTCTTTCCTGACGGAACATTTGACCTGTATAAAAAAATTTTTGAGACGGGTATTTCTGTGAAATATTATTTTCTATAAAAGAGCGGACAACCCCGGCGGTACCTTCAGGACGAAGCGCAATCTTCCTTTTACCCTTATCCTCAAAAACATACATCTCTTTTTCTACAATATCGGTAGTTTCACCTATAGAACGGGTAAAAAGTTCAACCATTTCAACAGTCGGAATTCTGATTTCCTGGTAATTATATTTTTTAAAAATCTTCTTAGAAATATCTTCAATAAATGTAAAAATATCTGCATCTTTACCAAAAATATCCCTAAAACCTTTAATCGAATTGTATTTCATAAGAATCAATTAAAAATGAAAAATGCCTGCCTACCTGATATAGTCAGGCAGGCAAAATTAAAAATTTAGGCGTTATTTAATAAAAAATATTTTAACAATTCATTTTTAATTTATAATTTTTAATTTTAAATTGCCTTTTAATATATCCAGCCTTTTATCTTTTCCAAATCTGTAATCAGTATTCGTTTTTTGTAAAATTCAAGACATCTTGATTTTTTAAAAGTAGAAATAATTTTTGTAACAACTTCCCTGGCGGTTCCGGCCATTTCCGACAAATCCTGATGAGTTAATTCTATATCTATCAAAATCCCTTTATTTTTTTTTACTCCGTGCTTATCAGCTAAATCACTTAAAATAATGGCAAACCGGCCAAGTGAATTTTGAAAAGTTAATGACGAAATCTGCTTATTAGCTTCTCTCAACCGCATTGTAAGCATTGAAATTATTACAAGACATGCCTGAGGATATTTAGAAAGTAAATTTAAAAAATCGTTTCTCTTACAAGCAATAACATCTATATCAGTAATTGCTTTTGCAGATGCTGAGCGTCCTGCAGCATCGAATAAAGCCATTTCACCAAAAAATTCACCTTTTTTTAAAATAGCAAGAGTTTTAGTTGCAGAACCGGTTGCAGATAATCTAAAAATTTTTACTAAACCGGAAGTAATAATATAAAGATAATCACCCTTACTATTTTCTGTAAAAATAAGGGAACCGGAAGAATATTTTTTCTCTTTAAATATTTCTTTGACTTTTTTCATTGCAGCGGACGGAAAATTAGAAAACAGTAAAATATCTTTAAAATATTCCTGCATAAAATATTCCTCCAGTTAAAACTTTTCCCAGTGAATTACCTCGTTCAATTTCCTTTTCTGAGTTTTCGGTTCTTCTTGCGAATAACCTACCGGAATTATTGAAATAAGTTTATATCCTTCTGGCGCATCAATTTCTTTTAATATATCTTTTGCATAATCTTTTTTATCCCCGGCAACCCAACATGCAGAAAGTCCGAAATTATTAACTGCTAATAAAATATTCTCTGTTGCCGCACAGCTATCTTCTAAATAATATTTTACATCCTTTGATAATACTACAACACAAAAAGCAGCATCTTTAATGAACGGCCCGTTATTAATGACAATATTTGTGATTTTATTTAATTTTTCCTGTCCGGTAATTACAACAAATTCGCATGGCTGAATATTTATTGCAGATGGCGCCATCCGCCCGCAATCTATAATTGTCTCAATAATATCTTTTTTAACTTCACCAAAACTTAATTTTCTTTTAGATCTTCGAGATTGAATACATTTAATTGTATCCATAATATCAATAACTCCCAGCTTTGTTTTAGAGACAACAACGACTTTTGCCATTATACAAAAAATATCGGAAAAATCAATCCATTCGACTCCTTTTAGTCGCTCAGGATAAATCTATTGACAAAAAACATTTTTTTTTATATTATTTTAATATGGAAGAAATTTTAACCTTTTTAAAAAATCATGTTTACTTTTCAACACTCAATGATGAAGAACAAAAACTATTTTCCAATATTCTTTCAACAGAGACCTTCAAAAAAGACGATATAGTATTTAAACAAGACGATCTGGGAGATAGGCTTTATCTTGTAAAAGAAGGTTTGGTAAGAATATATATAATTGAAACATCTACCGATGAAACAATTGCTCTGATGAAACCTGGTGATATTTTTGGCGAACTTTCTTTGGTTGACACCCAACTCCGGTCCGCCAATGCATCTGTACTTGCAGCTTCAACCCTTCTTATAATTACAAAAGAAAAGTTTGATGAACTAAAAAATACAAACTCGCAAATTGCATCCAAAATCCTACAAATAATGCTAAAGGTTATTTCCAAACGGCTTCGTCTTACCACTATGAAACTCTACGGCCAATTCTAATTAAAACGATTACACAGATTTTGAAAGACGATTACACAGATTAAAAATAGACTTTTTACCTATTACTCAT
>MGVS01000030.1:36150-36360 GCA_001800605.1 Elusimicrobia bacterium RIFOXYD2_FULL_34_15 | reverse complement strand
AGGCGGGCCAGCGTTACTTGTCCTGAGCGAAGTCGAAGGATTACTTTTTTTCCTTGACATTGTTTTTATATTTGATATACTTAATGCGCGGGGTAGAGCAGTCCGGTAGCTCGTCAGGCCCATAACCTGGAGGTCGTAGGTTCAAATCCTACCCCCGCAAAAAATACTTTAATTATGGAAATACCCATACTCAATCCAAAATCATTAAAA
>MGVS01000030.1:0-36129 GCA_001800605.1 Elusimicrobia bacterium RIFOXYD2_FULL_34_15 | reverse complement strand
ATGGGTTCGGATTGTATATACTGCTACTTAGCGGAAGGTGTAACTTGCATGATGTATTTCTGTAAAAAAAGATCTACTCGTGAAAAAAGGGAGATCTGTTCTGATGGTTTTACCGCAAAATGTACTGATTATAAACCTCTAAAAAATATCAAAACCTACAAACACAAACATTTCAAAAAAAGACATAAATAATAATTAAACAATAAAGTATAGAAATAAAAAAAACTTCAATTTGAAGTTTTTTTTAATTTCCGTAATCATCTCTTCTAATCACCGTAATCTTTCTTAAAAAATATGCCGCTAATGGGATTTGAACCCATGGTCTCCGCCTTGAGAGGGCGGCGTCCTAAACCAACCTAGACGATAGCGGCAGTAAAGACAGTAACGGGTAACGAGTAATGGGTAATTAATTAAATAAAAAACAAATAATTAAAAAGCTAAAGCAGAAATATATTAGCAAATTTAAAAATAAAAATCAATCCTTCGATTCCCTTCGGTCACTCAGGACAAGTTCTTCGAGTCCTTTTAGTCGCTTAGAACAGGTCACTTATAATTTATACTGAGCGAAGTCGAACGTATCAAGGAATTTTTTTGGTTTGATTGCTACTAATAAGATAAAGCACCGAAAGGTTAGTTAATTTATCTATTTAGACCGTTTAGAAGTAATACACTGTATTTAGATTAATCGCTCATTTTATTGAAAACAATTTCTTGTAAGGAAGTTAATGAAAAAGGTTTGACAACATAATCATTTACACCCTGTAATTTTGCACGCGATATATTTTCTTCGTCTTCTGAATACGCAGAAATTATTATTATCTTAATATTTGGATCCATTGCCTTTATCATTGGCAAAAGCTCTATTCCTGAAATATCCGGCAGTCCTATATCCAGTAATATAAGGTTTGGTTTTTCTTTTTTAATTGAATTTAAAGCTTCTTGCCCTGTAAATGCAGCGAATGTATTATATCCATTTAATTCAAAGTACTCTTTTAAAATCTTACATATCAACACTTCATCATCAACTATTAATATTGTTTTCATTTTTTTCCTTTTCCGTATAAGTTGGAAGCTGCATAAAAAATGTTGTCCCTTTACCGTATTCTGACTTTACTTCTATCTTACCTTCTCGATGTGATTCCACCATTCTTTTTATTACGTATAACCCTAGCCCTGTTCCTTTCATTGCTGACGCTTTTGTTGTAAAAAAAGGTATAAACGTCTGGTCAACTTGCGCAGGCATCATTCCAATGCCGTTATCTTCTATCTCCAGCTTCAAAAAACCATTTTCTCTTTTTGCCCTAATTATTATTTTAGGTTTAAAATCCGATTCAAGCTGTATCTTTCCCCACCCCATCTCTTCTTTCTTTTTTTTCTGAGCATCATGTGCATTATCCAATAAATTAAAAAACACATCCTGGAGTTGCGCTAAATTCCCTGCTACTTTAAAATCTCCTGCAGGTAATTCATACAACAAACCTAATTCAGTTAAATCAAACTTACAGGAAAGTAAATTTAAACTGCCCTTTATAACCTCATCAAGCACTACAGGGCTTTCATATCCTTCCGTATTTCTTGAAAAGCTTGTTAAAGTTCTAGCAATTTCACCGCCTTTATGAGCTTCTGTTTTGATTATTTTTAAATATTTATCTAATTTATCTGTCAAATTATTTACTAATTCATCTTTAATATTTGTTTTATTCAATTGTGACTTTAACCTTGGTAAGTATTCTAAATAACTTAATTCTGCAGTAGTACTGATTAAATTGAACCGGTTATTTATTTGATGCGCCATTCCCGAGCCCATTTTCCCTAAAGATCTCAACCTGTGTTCCTGAAATTGTTGTGCCAATGATTTTCCTGTCTCTTCATAAAAAATTGCATTTTCTATAGCCAATACTGACTGATTAGCTAAAATAGAAAGAAGCTCTAAATCGTCCTGAGTATAAATTTGGCCGGATTCTTTATTATCCAATATCAAAAATCCTAATAAAAAATCCTTACTAAAGCAGGGCACAACTATTGCCGCAGACAATTCTTTGAACTGCAAAATCAATTTTTCATAAACAATTTCTTCATTATCGGTTAACGGATGAAAAACTAATTCTTCATAAACTATAGGAGCTTTCTTTATATTTAAATATGCAATAATTTCGTCTTTTTTTCCAAAAAATAGCGGTTCAATATCTTTATTTTTAAATCTAATGTCTTTTAATATATACTTATTTGTTTCATTGTCAAATAAATAAACAGCAGCATTTGTTGCTCTCATATATTTAGTTATAATATGAGTAATTAAACTGAAAAGTTTTTTAAGTTCACGAACGGTTGACATTTCCTTACTAGTTCTCAAGAGTAATTTATGTGCTATTTTTTCTTCCTGTAGTATTATATTTTCTGCTTCCCGCCTAAGTTTCGAATATGCAACCGGACCAAATGTCGCTAAAATTGCCATTAAAATGGTTGAATATATCCAATTATTTGTAATATACCCAAACACAAAAGGAAGGCCTAAAACAAAAGTATAAACTACCAAAAAAATCCCTGCACGGGTAACGACTATTTTAATATCCATTAAACGGTGCTTGACAATTGCATAAGCAAAAATAGATAAATATAAAATTTCAAAATAATAATGAATCGGCGGAATTTCTCTGTTTAATAATGTGGCAAAATATATTAATACACCAATAATTCCTACATAAAATCCGGAAAATATATATTTCAACTGAAGCTTTTTGACCGGAGAATTGATTTTTAAATAATATCTTAAAACATTATATAAAACAAAAAATGAAAAAAACACAAAGTAAGCAATAAAAAGATAGTATAAGGGCCCTATCTCTTCACGAAATGGATTGATACTTACACTTTTTAAAAAATATTTTGTAAAATTTATTATTGATAAAAATACTGAAAATATAATCGAATATTTAAATAATTTTTTATAGAAACCTTTTGAATAGGATTCTGTTATCATAAGGTTTATCTTAATAAAAAAAGGAATTATAAAAAAAGCTCCGATATTAGCGATTCTATCGGCAAATAATGCAAGTGTATTGTTCGGACTCAATACAATCAATATGTCGGCAAAATTCCAAATTGATATACTGATATTCATTAGAAAAAAAGATAAAGTTATATCTTTTTTAGTTTTTAAATAGACAAGAAGCCCTAATAATAAACTAAAGGTCCCTGCGGATAATGCATTAATAATATGTAAATTCATGTTAAAATAGTTAATTTATTATTTTATTTTTTCTAGATATTTTAGTTAATTTTTCCAAGAAATAATGTAAATCATTTTCAGTATGCGTTGCCATAATACTTACTCTTATTCTTGATTCGTTTTTTCTAACCGCCGGGTAAACGACCGGGCTTACAAATATTCCCGCTTCCTCTAATTCTTTTGTGATAGAATATGTTGAATCATCATTTTTGAAAATAATGGGGATAATTGCCGATTCAGTTTTTCTTATATCAAAACCTAAACCTCTTAATTCTTTTGTTACATAATTAATATTTTGCCATAGTTTTTGATGCCAAATAGGTTCGGTTTCGATAATTTCAACCGCTTTAAGCAAAGCGGCACATGTAGCAGGAGGTAAACTGGTTGAAAAAACAAAAGACCTGCTGTTATGTTTTAAATAATGTATTATATCTTTACTAGCTACTAAAAATCCGCCAACCCCACCCAATGCCTTACTTAATGTGCCGATGGTTAAATCTATTTTACCTTCTAAATTAAAATATTCTGCAGTTCCTTTGCCGTTTTTTCCCATTACACCGGTTGAATGGGCATCATCTATATATGTTGCAGCTTTATATTTTTGACTTAAACTATGAATGGTATCCAATTCTGCAACATCCCCATCCATACTAAAAACACCGTCAGTCATAATTATCTTAGAAACATTTGCAGGAATTTTCTGCAATTTTTTTTCTAAATCTATCATATTATTATGCCTGAAAACAACCATATTTGCTTTTGCCAACATACATCCGTCAATAATACTTGCGTGGCTTTTTTCATCTATAATCACATATTCATCTTTATTAATTAAACACGAAATAACTCCGACATTGGCATTATAACCGCTCGAAAATATAATACAATCTTCACCGGATTTTATATTTGCAAGTTTTTTTTCAAGCTGGTTATGCAAATCCATCGTTCCGCTTAGTACTCTTACACCACCGGAGCCTACCCCATACTTTTCTATAGCTTTTATTGCAGCTTCTGTAATTAGTGGATGACTAGTAAGTCCTAAATAATTATTTGAGCCAAAATTTCTTAATTCTTTACCTTTTACGATAATTCTATTTCCCGAACGCGACTGAATTTCTCTAAGATAAAAATAAATATTTTCGTTCATTAATCTTTTCATTCTATTATATCTAATACATTTTAGAAATATTGGTTTTTGCAATCTTCTTTCTCGTTTTCGTTGATTATTCAAATTATTTAATTCTTTTTTCCCTATTGCCCGCTTTTCACCTTTTCTTCTGTCGATTATTTTTACATTGTTTATATTGTCATAGATAAAATCTTTTATAGGTTTCAATTTTTCCTGGTTTTCGAATACAAAAAAGTTTATTCCGGCTAAAAACCCTTTATCTTTGTCCATTGAAATCCACATTACTCTTCCCTCTAACTTTATATCTCCGTATGGTTGAGGTAACTTAATTGTAATGTAAACTCTCTGTGATATTGTAAGAGCTTCACTTAATTTTGCAACCAATCCTTCATATCCGATATTAATAACATTCCCTTGCATGGTAATTTCATCATTTCCTGTAATTTTTATACCGCAGGTAACGTTTTCCGTAAGAATGCGCATGGATCCCCTTCTACTGATAGAAGCAGGTATTTGCTGTTCTACTAAATTTAAACTCTCTATCATAATATAACCTCCCTTAATTTTTTCAAATTTAAAAAAAATAAACTTTTCTTATAAAATTTTTACTGGAAACTCTCGTTTGAAATTATCTGTTTTTTTATTAGAATATCTTTAAAAACATCCACTACTTCGGATTCAAATTGAGTTCCACGGTTTTCTAACAACTTATTAATTGCATCACCTGGAGATAACATTCCCTTTCTATGCGGACGGTTTGATGTCATTGCATCATATGCATCGGCAACCGTCAATATTTTAGTTAGAAACGGTATTTCCTTCCCTTTTTTATTTTCAGGATAACCTTTTCCGTCTACCCTTTCATGATGATATTTTATTATAGTAGAATGTCTTTTAAGATTGTCTATTATATTTAATATTTCAAAACCGGTTAGAGTATGCTTTTTAAGTTCCTCTTTTTCATTATCGGATAATTCATCTTGTTTGTTTAAAATAGTATCTTCTATACTTATATTCCCGATATCATGCAGTAAACTTGCCTGGGATAAAATCCTTATCTCATCTTCAGGAAGTTTTAATTCCTTAGCTATTTCTACACTATAGTTAGCCACTCTTTCAGAATGCCCTTTGGTATAATGGTCTTTTTCTTCTAAAATCTTTGCTAGCGCGAAAACAATTTGTTCATAAGTGCTTCCTAACTCCTGATGTTCATTACGCAAATCTTCAAATAATTGTTCGTATACTTTATACATAATGTTTTCCTGCAGATATGCCAAAGAAAACGGTTTGATTATGTAATCGCTTGCCCCTTTATTTTTTGCTTCGTTTATTTTTTCTTCCTCACTATACCCTGTAATAACTATTACTTTTGCAGTAGAATCAATTTTTTTTATTTCAGGTAAAAGCTGCATCCCGGATATATCTGGTAAATCTATATCTAAAAATACTAAGTGAGGTTTTTCTTTTTCTACTACTTTTAATGCATCTTCTCCGTTAATCGCAGTGAATATTTTATACCCTTTCAATTCAAAAAAATCTTGCAATACCTGGCATATTAATACATCATCATCAACTATTAGTATCTTTATCATACCCTATTCTTTCTCAAACTAATGGTAATACAATGACTGAATTACCAAATCGTTATATAACAATTGTTTTATATCCTCAGATGTTACTGTTTTATTTTTAATTAATACATTTACAAAAATATTAACTAACATAGTGTCTAACTGGGTTCCCTTGCTCATTATCAATCTTTTAATTGCTTCGACTTGCGCCATTCCTTTTCGATACGGACGGTTAGATGTCATAGCGTCGTATGAATCCGCTATGGCTAATATTCGTGATGAAAGAGGTATTTCTTCACCTTTTTTATTATCAGGATAACCCTTGCCGTCTATCCTTTCGTGATGATGACGTATAATTACCGAAAGTTCTTTAAAATTATTTAAAATATTCAGGATTTCGAATCCTATTATTGTATGTTTTTTTATTTCGTCAAATTCATTATTTGATAACACATCGCGTTTATTTAATATAATATTTTTTATGCCTATTTTGCCGATATCATGCAATAATCCTGCCTGATATATAATTCTTATATAATTCTCTGGAAGCTTTAACTCTTTGGCAATATCTACGCTATAGTTAGCCACTCTTTCAGAATGTCCTTTAGTATAACGGTCCTTTTCTTCAAGAACTTTCGCAAGAATAAATAATGTCTGCTCATATATATTGGTTAGTTTATTATGTTTACTGCGCAAATCTTCAAATAATTGCTCGTATACTTTGTACATAATGTTTTCCTGTATATATGCCAGAGAAAACGGTTTGATTATATAATCGCTTGCCCCTTTATTTTTTGCTTCGATTACTTTTTCTTCTTCACTGCATGCAGTAATCATTATTACTTTTGTGGTAGAATCAATTTTTTTTATTTCAGGCAGGAGCTCCATCCCGGATTTATCTGGTAAATTCATATCTAAAAATACTAAATGGGGTTTTTCTTTTTCAACTATTTTTAATACGTCTTCCCCTTTATGCAAAGTAAATATTTCAAACCCCTTTGTTTCAAAGAAATCTTTCAGTACCTCGCAAATTAAAATTTCATCATCAACTATTAATATTTTAATCATATTTTATTTAAGAAATAACGCGAATACATCAATCTTATGTACTAATATTTATGCAATTCTGATGAAACTTTATCCAATGTATGATATCATACATTAAAATAGCATTAGAATAACATTAGAAAATTCTAATAATTCAATAGCCGAATTCCCTAACAAGACAGGTTTTAAACTTAAAAATTAAATTCTAAAGATTCGAAATCCGTGGTGTCCTCTACTTCAAGATTCCGCGAAGCAGACCTGCCCAAGACCATTCATCTATGCCTTTTTGGAACACCCCAACGCGGAATATCCTACTTTGGCTTATTTTCATCATTGGTAACTATTTTTATCTCAAGATTATTTAAAAAATCTGAGAATTCTTCAATGATTTTTTTAATATGCTCAGGTTTATTATTTTTCGCAGCGATTTCAAGTTCCTTACCTATGGCTGATATTTTATCTAAATTATATAGACTACCGGTTCCTTTAATTTTATGACCCAACTTTTTAATGATTTCTAAATCATTTTTTGATAACGCTTCATGCATAACCATGAGATCTTTTTTCCTTCTTTCAATATAAACAGGAATTATTTCCTTAATCTCAGGACTAATATAAATAACGTTCTTTTCCATAATCTAATGTCATTATACTAATGATATTGTTGTTCAAATAAACTACCTCAGCCCCTACCCATTCCAATGTTTCGGTTATCGGGTAATTATCTGTGTAATCGTTTTTAGAAATCACTGTAATCGAGACCGTTCATGACTTTTTCAACGGTCTCACTAATCTACCCTTCTGAAAGCTGCGTTAATCTTAGCTATAACTAAATTTGGACTAAATGGTTTAATAATATAATCATCTGCACCCAGATTAATTACATTTTCCTGACTTTCATGGTCGGATACCGCAGTAAGAACAATAATTGGAAGTTTAATCAGCCCTAGTCCCGAACGAATTCTATGAATAACACCAAAACCATCCAGATTTGGCATCATCAAATCCAAAATAAGCAAATCCGGCATTTTCTGTGCAACTATATCTATTACTTCCCTTCCGTCGTTGGCTTCATCCATATCGTAACCATTTTGTTCAAGATATATTTTCAGAATATCGCGTATATCAGGGTCATCATCAGCAACCAATATTCTTTTGTTTTTTCTATATACTGCTACGGACGGTTTTTTAATTTCCGGTGCAGAATATTCTTTTTTAGCAGGCTTAAGCTCGGAACTTATATCTAAATAAGGAGAAATTTCATCTAAAGAAGTGTCTCCTTGCGACAAATGCCATAATGCATCATAATCCATAGCCCATAAACAATTATTCCTGATTGCAGTTTCTCGGATACTAAATTCTTTTTCACCCGCAATTATAAGATTTTTTATATCCTGATTAACTTCTAAAAGCTCTAAAATAGCCAGCCTGCCCCTATACCCGCTAAAATCACACTTTATACAACCTACAGCTTTGAAATATTCTGTCGGTAAATTATTTCTCTTAAGCACTTCAATCAAAACAGAATTATTTCTTTTTGCCGGAACCGGTTCCTTGCATTCGGGACAAAGCCTGCGCACCAATCTTTGGGCTGTAATAGCAAGCAATGCAGGTGCAATTTTATATCTTTCCACACCCATATCCGATAACCTGGTAATGCTGGACACCGTATCGTTAGTATGTAATGTTGAAAACACCAGATGCCCGGTCAACGCTGTCTGGAAAGTAATATCCGCTGTTTCCTGGTCGCGGATTTCGCCTACTAAAATAACATCGGGATCCTGCCGTAAAACAGACCTTAAAATAGTGGCAAATGTTAATCCCTGTTTTTCATTTACCTGGACCTGGTTAACCCCTTCCAAACGGTATTCAATAGGATCTTCAATAGTAATAATATTAGTATTTTCTTTTTTAATCATATTCAACATCGAATACAACGATGTCGTCTTGCCAGAACCGGTAGGTCCTGTATTAAGTATCACCCCTTGTTCTGAATTCAGTATGTTTGTTAATCTTGCCGCTATATCCTGTTTAAAACCCAATTCTTCAAAAGGAACTTTAGCTGATTTTGGATTAAGTAGCCGAACTACAACTGTTTCTCCGTAGGCAGTCGGTAATACGGAAACCCGCAATCCGATTTCTATAGAGTTGACTAACAGCTTGGCCCGGCCATCCTGCGGCTTAAAGTGTTCGGCTAAGTTCAAATCAGCCATAATCTTTATACGGGAGACAAGCGGTCCCGTAGCTATATTTCTGGGTATTTTCATTATATTTTTAAGAAATCCGTCTATTCTATACCGAACAATGCTATTATACTCTTCATGTTCTATGTGAATATCGGACGCCCGCATTTTAACTGCATTAGCGATAAGCGAGTTAACTAATTTTATTACAGGCGGAAAGATTTTTTCAGAAGTAGAATAGTCTTTTTCGGTTGGAACACTCTTTAATATTTCAACTTCATTTTTTTCATCCACTTTTTCAAGCAGATCATAAATAATTATTTCAGGGTTAAACTGTTCTGATATTAAAGTTTCTACCTTTGAAGGCAGGCAGTAATATGGATTCGGAGTTCTGCCTGTTACTGCCTGAACATCATTTTTCGCAATAAAATCCAAAGGATTGGACATAGCAACGTCTATGAATTCGTCTTTCAAACGAAACGGAATTAACTTATGCCTTCGGCAGACTTTTTCCGGAATGAAAGAAAGCGCCAATTTTTCAACAACTATTTTATCAGGATTGAAATACGGTATGTTATGAGTTTCAAATACTATCTTTTCTAATGATTCAGCAGTGATTTTCTGAGATTCAATTAAGTATTCAGATAGAAATGTACATTGTTTATCTCTTAGTTCGTTGATTAAATCTGCTGTAATATTGGGTAATTTTAAAACCACATCTGTTAACCATTCGTCGCCAAAGATATGTTTAATTCCCATATCGTTTTAACCCCACTGACTTATACCTATAGATTTATTTTATTATTTTTTATTCATTTTAAAAAAAAATCACTGATTTTTTTCAGCAATTTTAAAGATTGAAAATATTTGATTACTCCTAATACTTTGCGACTAATTCTTTTATCATATCATCCAGAGACCTTTTTAAACTATCTATTTCCCCGGCTTTCTCTTTCAATATGCTTTGCCATGTATTTTCCTTCATTGTAAATTCATCTTTTAATCCGGCAATCTGCTCTTCTTTTAGTTTAAGTTGCTCTTTGGTTTCAAATCTTATTCTCTTTAGTTCTTCCATTAAATTATCAAGTTCTTTTTTTAATTGCTGCCTGTTTTCCTGGGCAAGCATAATTTGATTTTCTCTTTTAGAACATTCTCCGCGCCAGTTTTCCACTTCCTGATTCAATTCTTTTTTCATTAATTCGAAATCATTTCCTTTCATTTGGAATATTTCAATATGTTTTTGCTGTTCCTCGCTTAACTGGCCATTCAATATTCTTAGTTCTTCTTCATATTTCTGTATTTTCATATTTGTTGTTTCTAAAACATTTTCCCGGACGGTAAGTTCCCTCTGCAGATTTTCTATCTGAGTGTCTCTGGTACCTATAGTAGTTTTTAATTGAGAAATTTGATTTTTTAGAGTTTCAATATTAAAATTAAGTTCGTTTATCTTAGCATCCTTTTCCTGTATGGCTTTTTGTAAACTTATAACCTGCGCACCGGTTTCAACTTTAACCGATTTTATCATATCCTGATAACGTGTTAATTCCGTTTCAAAAGCTTTTTTGCCTTCTTCTATGGATTTTCTCACTTCGGTTATTTTACCGTCAATATTATATTTTTCTTTGATATCTTTCATTTCGTCAGGCATTTTTTACACCTTACCCCGGAAACAGTTTTTAGAGTTTATAGAGTTCATAGAGTTATTAAAAGGTGCGATAGTGGGGTTGTGGGATTGTGCGATAGAAAATGTTAAATTATTAAATAAAAAATCCTATCCTATCCCACTAACGCCCGCCTGAATGACTTAGTCGGGCAGGCATAATCGCGCAATATAACGATTCTATCAAACTTATAACTCTATAATCACCTCTAAGGGCTTACATTAAAAATGCCGATAAACTCGGCATTTTAATATGTCCTTTAAACAGTTTTAATAGAAAGTCGCTTCATTTATTCAATATTCTTTTCCAAAAAGATGTTTTTGGTTTTTCTGTATTTTCTTCTAATCCTTCATCTACTTTTTCTTCACCTACTTCTGTTATTTTTAATACATCCTCTAAATCAGGCATAGATTCTGTATTATTATTATTGCTGCTTTTTTTCGAACTTTCACTATCAGACTTTTTCTCACCGCCGGCATCTGTTAATTCTTTAAGGAATATGTCCATATCTTTTTTCATCATTTCTATTTCTTTTTCTTTGTCTAATAAACTATCATTATATATTTTTTCATTATGCTGCATCTGCCTTCTTAAATCCTCTATCTCGCTGGATTCAGTCGATATGGTACCGCGCATTTTCTGTTCCTGCGATTTAAACCTTTCCTGCAATTCCTTAATCTGATTTTCATAATTAGTTTTCGTTTTTCTTAGCTTCTGAACTTCTAACTCATATTCCTGGTACTGTGCTTGCCATTCCTTAACTCTGGTTTCCAACTCTTTCTTTAAAACCGTAAAATTTTCTTCTTTCATTCTTAATACTTCTTCCCATCTTTTCTGTTCTTCGACTAACCTGTTTTTCATTATTTTATGTTCTTCTTCCAGATCTTTATTTTTGGTTTCTGTTGCCTGCCATATAACATCACGGTCGTTATATTTATCCCTTTCTAAGGTTTCTTTTCGGGTCATCTCTTTTTGAAGATCCATTATAGTGTTTTCATAACTTTTTTGCTCTTCTTTTCTTTTTGTTTTTTCATTGAGTAGTTCTGTTTGTAATGCAATTAAATCACGTTTAATATTTTTTATCTCGGTTTCTTGTGAAAATATCGTTCTTTCGTGATCGTGAAGCTTATCCGTCAGCTCACCGTCTCTTTCCTTTGCTTTTTCTTTAATTCTACTAATTTCGTCTTGTTTTTCCTCGATTTTTGTCTTCCATTTATCTTCATGGGCACTGAAAACCTTCTCCCACATAGCTTTGTTCATCGTTATTGTTTTTTTAAGTCCTGCTAATTTCTCGTCAAAATTAGAATTATTCACTTACTCCTCCTCTCAAAAAAAATCATTTTTTTGTATAAAATTACTCGCCCATAAATTATAAAGAATATTCCGAAAAATGTCAATACTTATTTTGACAATCTTTTTTTTAAATTCTCAACAATTCTATCCATTTCTATCTTTAAAACCTTTATTTGCTGTTCTTTCTGATTATACTTCGCCTGTTCTTTTCTTATTTCTTCATCTTTAAATTTAATTTCTTCATTAAGTTTTATCTTTTCCAATTTGCTTTTTACATCCAGCTGTTCCATTTGTTGTTCTAATTTGTTTTTTTCTTCACGTGTGCTGCTAACTTTATCTTCTTCTTTTCGGTATTCTTCTTCCAATTTTTTAATTTTGTTTTCTAATTCCTGAATCTTTTTCAACTTTTCATCTCTTAGCTGAATTTCCTCATTAGTTTTTATTTTCCCCAATTCGCTTTGAGTATTTATCTGTCCAATCTGTTGTTCCAATCTTTTTTTCTCTTCATTTAAACTGATAACATTATCTTTTTCCTTTTGAAATCCTTCTTCCAACATTCTTATTTTATTTTCTAATTCTTGAATCTTCTTTAACTTTTCGTCTCTTATACTAATCTCTTCATTAAATTTTATTTTTTCAGTCCTATAGTGGGATTCAGCCTGCTCAATCTGCTGTTCTAATCTTTTTTTCTCTTCACGGACTATATTTATTTTCACTTCCTCTTTCTGATATTCTTCTTCCAATTTTTTAATTCTATTTTCTAATTCTTGCTTTAAAAAGTTAAAATCTTTTTCCTTCAATTTCAGCATTTCATCTAACTGCGACCATTCTCCCTTCAAGTTGCTTTTCAGCATCTGCATTTCTTCATTTAAACTGCGATTCTTAATTTCAACCGATTCGATATCAAGTTTTCTCTGCTTCAGTTCGTCATTCAGCTCATTAATCCTAATTTTCAATCTTAGAATTTCGTCGTCTTTCGTTTTTAACTGAGATTTTATTTTTTCCTGATATTGTTTTAAAAATTCGTTTTGACTTGATATTTTTTGCATAATTTCTAGCCCTTGAAAAGCGATAATATTGCAATAGCAGATAGAATTATAAATGTTACTGCAATAATTCTCCATATTAGCATAGCAGTTTTATGTTTGTCGTTAATATTTTTCTTTTCTTCTGCAAAATTTCTATGCAGCTCTTTTAATTCAAACTCAAATCTTCTTTTTAATATTTCAGCGTCCTCAGTATCACCCTTCTTGATTCCCGCCTTATTTTCAAGCTGCTGAATTTTAGTCAATAGTTCTAATTCCCTATTTTTGTAATTTATCATTAATCGGTTTAACTCATCCTGTTTTTCTTTTAAAACTTTATCCAATTTAATTTTCTCATCCTGAAATACAATTTTAGCTTTTTCAGAAGATTCCAATTTAAATTGTTGTTTGAGATTTTCTAGTTCAAATTTTATTAGTTGATTTTGTTTTTCAACTTCTTTAATCTTTTTTTCACATTCAAACTGGTCGTTCTCCAATATTTTTTCCCATACAAGATTAGAGGATTCAAAAGTCTTTATTAATTCAACAAGGTTTTCATCAAGTTTCTCAGTCATTTTATTCCAAAAGCCATCCTTCTCTTTCTTTCAAATCAGATAAAACATTTTCTATTTTATCCAAAAGATAAGGAGGAATTTTTTCCTTTTCTTCGTTAGATATCCTTACCAACGATCTTATTGCAACTTTCTTCTCACTATATTGCAGTTTGCCTAAACCATCTATCAGAACTTTTATAGCTTCCGCTGAACCTATTTCACCGAGAGTTGTTAGAGAATCAATCTTTGATTGTTCATTACCTCTTTCAAGCATGTCTTCCAAAATATCAAGTGATTTTTCAGGATTATGTTTAAATAACGCTTTTGCTGCAAGCGATTTTGTTAAACTATTTGTGCTATTTAAAAAAGAACTCAATATGTTTTCTGCTGCATCAGGATCGGTTTTTTCAACAATTTCAGCTTCAATTATCTTTAAATTATCAATTTCTGAAGTCAACTGAAGCGCCTTTTTTTTAGCAACTAAAAGCTCTTGCGCTTTTTCTTTAAGCGACTCAGCCATTCCCACTTCACCGTGCCACAATATAACCGCTGATCTTTTTTTAATATATCTGGTTAAAATATAAACTAATAAAGCAAGAATTGCTCCCATTGCAACTATCCCCAAAGTTGTAGTAAAAAAAAGCGCTTTTTTCATTCCAACGCTTTCTTTATGCATCGCCGAATTTACGGTTTCCTTAAGTACTTTTTCACTTTTAGTGTTTTCTTTTTGAACAACAGAGGTAATCATTTCTTTAAGCAGTTTTGCCCTCTTAGTTTCTGAGTTGCTGTATATTTTCTGAATCAGGTCTCTTTGTTTTTGATCATAATTTTTTAATAATTTTTCGTTTTTCTGTAATCGCGCTTCTATCAATGAAAATAATTTTTCAATCTGCGGAGCTTGCACTTGCGCCTGCACCTGCGGTGGCTGAGAAGTCTGGGTTATCGGCGGTACTTGTTCCGTTTGGGGAGACTGAAATACTTGCTGGGTTTGTGCTGTTTGAGGTTGAGATGCTTGGGACGTTTGTGAAGTCTGAGCTTTTGGAGCCTGCACAGTTTCTGGCTGAGATGTAACTCCGGGTAATGATTCTACATTCTGAGCAACTGATCTATTTGCATTTGCACTTTCATACATTTGCCTGTATTCAAGTTCTTCAGGGAATAATTTAATCAGTTTTTGTATATAAGGTACAGCTTTTTCATAACTTTTATTTTCCGAATATATCTGCCCAACTACTTCAGTCAAGCAAAGCCCAAAAACATCTTTTACTGTTTTATCTTCATATAGTTTCAAACTTGTGTCAAAATCATCTATCGCATTAAACAGCTGACCTTCGTTGTATTTTTCGCCGCCACGGTTAAAATACGCTTTAGCAATAGCTTTAACTAGTACATTTATATTCTGATCGTCCTTTTTAAGCTCTTTTGCCTTTATGATATCGTTATACGCTCCAGTTAAATCATGATTGTTAAAGCTTTTATTTGCACTAATATAATATTGTTTTGCCGTTTTGGTTTCGGAAAAAGATAGCTGATAAAAACCTAAAATAATATATGAAACTAAAAATATTTTTTTTATCATTCTTTTAATATTTTCCTTATTATCATCCAGAGTTCTTCTAGCGTGTAGGGTTTTTCCAGGAATGCATCTATTTTTGCCTTGCCATCTTTTTCGAACATCTGCAACATTTTGACTCTTGATGTAGATATAATAACCGGTATATCTTTTGTAATCATATCTTCTTTTAATTTTAAATTTACAGAAAAACCGTCCAATTTAGGCATTAATACATCAAGAATAACTAAATCCGGCATTCTAGCTTTTATTTTTTCCAATGCATCTAAACCGTCGATCGCCTGAATAACTTCATAACCTGCCAATTCCAGACCCTTCTTTATCATTCTGGCGGTTTCTTCTTTATCTTCGGCAAATAATATCTTTTTAGCCATATTTATTTAAGGAATAACTCTTCTATTTTGCTTGTAAGTTCATATGGATCAATTGGTTTAGCAAGAAATAAGTCTGCATGTATCTTTCTCTCAATCACTGCTCCGGTCAACAAAACTACAATAGTATTTTTTAATGTCTTATCTTTTTTTATTGTTTCACAAAGAGTGAATCCGTCAATTTTTGGCAAAAACGCATCCAGAATAACCAAATCGGGTTTTTCCTTTCTAATTTTCTCTAAGCCCTCTTTACCATCAAATGCCGATTCTACATGAACTCCCTTAAATTCAAAAGTAGTTCTATATAAAACCATAACTTCCCTATCATCATCAACTAAAAGTATTTTCTTACCACTTAAAATCGTTCTTTTTTCCAAAGATTTTTTTACAGTATTTCTCAATTCTTCAACGGTAAAAGGTTTTGTCAGATAACCGTCAATCATATTATTTACTGCTTCGCCAAAAGATTTAAAAACAATTATAACGGTTTCTGGAAAACTTTTTTTTATCAGATCAAATAATTTTATATCTGTAATTATTAGATTATATTTCTTACCTTTCAACCTTTCAAGTGCACTGTTTGTCTTTCCTATATCAACCTCATAATCTTTATTTAACACCTTATAGCATATATTTCTTGTTGTTTCATCATCATCTATGACTAATATTTTTTTATTCATTTGGACTGCCTATAGGTAGTCAGGCCTGCCTACCGGCAGGCAGGTAACTCTATTATAAACGAACTTCCCTTATCTGCCTTGCTTTCTACTTTAATTAAACCATTATGTTTTTTTACAATTCTATCTGCCATTGCTAATCCTAACCCCATTCTTTGACTTTTTGTTGTAAAAAACGGCTTAAATATATTAGAAATATTCTTTTCGGAAATCCCGCATCCGTTATCAGAAATTTTTATTGTTATTCTATTACTTTTTTTACTGTAATCAGTTGTAATTGTAATTCTTCCGTTTTCCTGGACAGCATCAACGGCATTTAAGATTAAATTAATAAAAACATATTCCATGTACGAAATACTTATATTAACGGGAAACATATTTTTACTGTAATTTTTTATAACTTCTATTTTCGAAGATACCAGCTGATATTGGCATAAATCAAGACACAGGTCAATCAACTGATGTAAATTAGTTTTGGTTAAATGGAATTCTGCTCTTGCAAAATTTAAAAGGTTATTGATTATCTCACGGCAGGTTTGTGCTGATAGTTTTATTCTTTCTAAATCTTCTCGTACGGAATTATCTTTTGATTCTTGTAATAATTGAATCCCAACTGTACCTAAAATATTTGTTAATGCTCTATTAAGATCGTGGGTAATCGATGACAACATTATTCCCGAAATATTCATTCTTTCCGATTGAATAAGTTTTTCGTTTAGTTGTTGTATTTGTTTTTGAAGTGATTTTACAGAAACTGATGCTTGTTTCATTTCCCTCTCTTAATGAAAGCAACTAAAAATCAACCTTCTACTCGACTTAAGATAAGAATTATATTTTAAAAATTTAAAGAGCTGTATTCTATACTCTTTTGTATGCATGCATGTATGCATGTTTATTTTATCAAATTATTTAAAAAAATCAATAATATTAAGTCAAAATACAAAAATTATTTTTCAAGAACCTGTTTTATTTTGGCAACTAATTTATCAGGATCAAACGGTTTAATAATATATCCATTTATACCGAAACTAAATCCTTTCTCGACATCTGCAAGTGAATTTTGTGATGTGCACATTAATATAGGAATTTTTTTGGTTTCTTTATCCATTTTCAATTCAGCACATACACCGAAACCATCCAAATACGGTAATATCACATCCAGAATAATTAAGTCCGGTATTTCGTTTTTGACCATTTCCAAAGCCTGTTTCCCGTCAAAAGCAAATGAAACCTTATAACCAAAACCATCCAATCCTACTTTAAATAATTCAACTATGTCCTTATCATCTTCAACTATAAGTATCTTATTTTTTCCCATATACTAATCAACCCCTGAATTTACACTAAATATTACTAATTTATTTAGATTAAATCAAGAAATATTTTTATAATATAAAACAAAAACTTTGCAGTTATTTAAACGCAAAGTTTTTGTGTTTTTACAGTGATGTGTAAACCGTTATCTTACAATGACTATTTTGGAGTTTCAGACTGCATTTTCTCTATTTTGAATGTACCTGATTTAAGAACAGTACCTGCACTATCAACAACCTCTACTTTCCAGTCCCCAACCATATCTGCAAGAATAGTTTTGGCTGACCATGTACGTGTTCTTGCATATTTTACGGTTAAAGGTACTTCTATTATTTTTTTATCATTATAATACCAAACATGCTTTATTTCTGTAGGCATTGTAGCACCTGTAATAACCGTCCAGCAATATACCTTGCCAATGTCAGACGCAAATGTTTCTGCCTTATCCACAGGTTCGCGGTCCGCAATACTTTTACAAAATGCCATGTCAGTTACTGTTAAACTCTGAGCCGTGGTTTGTTCAGTAGCCTGATCTGCAGCCATTTCCTCACCTATAGCACTGCCTGCCAACCCCAATACCAACAAAACTAACAACAGCTTCCTTACCATTTGCACCTCCTATAACAATTTATTTTACATTTATTAGATGCAATATATGATAAAAAGAATCATTTCTTAAATAATACAAAAAAATTAATTTATTTTATTTCTTTTACGGGATTTGTTTCCTGGTTTTCGATGGATTGGAGTTTGTCACCAAATTTATCCAATTTTTTAGAGGTTTCATCATATTTTGCAGCAGCATTAGAGATGTGATTACCTAATATATCAAATTCACACTTAAATTTTTGAAAATCACCCGATAGGCGAGAGAGCATCTCCATTATATTTTTAGCACTCTCTTCTATTTTCATTCCACGCAGACCTAAAACAATTGACTGAAGGTATGCATAAAACGTATTAGGTGATACAGGAATTACTTTTTTATTCAAAGCATAAGTTGAGATTGAATCCTCTTCAGCATTATCATCTTTTACAATTGTCTCGTAATAAACATTTTCAGCCGGTATATACATCAATGCAAAGTCAAAAGTTCCCTCATCCGGTAAAATATATTTTGAAGAAATCGCATCAATATGTTTTTTTACATCAGATACAAATTTTTTTCTGGCTTGAGCCTTTTCTTTATCTGTTTGAATCTCCAGCATTTTTTTGAAATTTTCTAATGGAAATTTTGAGTCAACAGGCACAAATCCCTGCCCCAAGCGGATAATGGCATCAACCTTTTCCCTTGATTTAAACTGATATTGTAATTCATAAAATTTGGGAGGTAAAATCTGGGACAACAAATCTCCTAAGAAAAACTCGCCGATATTTCCCCTTAATTTTGGAGCCCTTAATATTTCCTGTAGTGAAGCAATATCATGACCGACTTCAAATACACGTTTGGTGGCTTCTGAAAGCTGGCCGATACTTTTATTTACATCACTTACAACCTTTGCTGCATTATCCAGACGTTCTCCGACACTCTTTTGCGAATTAAGAAGCTGGTCTGAAACCGAAGAAAGCTGTTTATTGACCTGTTCAGTAAGAGATGCTATTTGCTGGTTAACAAGCGAAGTGCTGCCGGTTAAAGAATCACTCACTTGTTTTCTTAATGAATCCATTTGCTGCTGGATAAGCAAACCCGACTGAGTGTCTTGAGGTGAGCGTTTAATCAGCAAAAACACTAAAACAACAATTACCAACAAAGCAATAGATATAATTATAACCATATTTTTTTAAAAAGTTTTAGAGTTTTAGCGTCCTAGGGTTTTAGAGTTTAAAGACTCTAAAGTTGTTAAGATTTTAACACTAAAACACTAAAACCCTATAACTCTATAAACTCTCTTTAGTTAATTATACAAAAACAAAAAATTATTTCAACGGCTAATTTTTACGCTCTGACATATATTATTAAACGGGCAATAATTACAGGACATATAACCTGGATTTGCATCAAACTGCCTGTTTTTTATACCCAAAGCAACATCTTCGATGATT
Source organism: Elusimicrobia bacterium RIFOXYD2_FULL_34_15 (assembly GCA_001800605.1). Taxonomy (GTDB): domain Bacteria; phylum Elusimicrobiota; class UBA8919; order UBA8919; family UBA8919; genus UBA9627. The sequence goes on along the minus strand of MGVS01000030.1, from coordinate 16,459 downwards.
TTTTCTATTTTTTCTATCATTTTTTCATCCGGCTGGACTGAACCGACAACCCCGGTATTAACAAAATGTAATTCAACACTTTTTGGTAATTTTCCGGTAAGTTTTGCCCAAGCCAAAGAATATATTGCAAGCTGAGTGCTTTCTTTCGCTCTTTCATCAGCTTCTTTCTGTTCCGAGACATCCGATGTTTTAAAATCAACTATAATGGCGTCTTCTCCGTCAAAATCCACCCTGTCGAACCTGCCGATAATAACATCATCTCCATAATTAATTTTAAATTTCTTTTCTATATATTTAGGAATTATTTTCGCTTTTTCTTCTCTATGAAAAAACTTTCTTAGCGCTTCCCTGCCTTCCTCTAACCGCTGTTCTTCATGTTCCACCGATAAAAAACCTATTGATTCCCAATGAGATTCAAATTTCTTTATAAGTTCATCAAGTAATACCGTTTTTTTATCTATTTTCTTCTTGTAATAAAACTGGATGGTTTCGTGAATTGCATTGCCGTACACAATCGCGTGATTTGCCATAACCGGAATTCTCAATAAATGAATGTATTTATATTTAAGAGGACAGGTTAAATAATCATCTATCTGGAAATGGCTCATTGAAAGCTGTTTTTTTACCTGCAGATAATTACTTTTTGTATTATTTATCACCTCATTCATTTTAATCGCTTCTAAAGGATTAAGTTTTTTCATAACAATTTTTGTTTGAGCTAAATTTAGTGCCTCAAAAACAAACTGGCTTACTTTTCTCTCACGCTGCCCACCGTAATCCGCTGCCGAAGTAAGATATAATTCATCTTTTGCTCTTGTCATACCAACGTAAAAAAGCCGTCTTTCTTCCTGTTTATGAAAATCACCCGATGGTAATATATCTTTTACCAGTGAATCCGGAACTTCCAATGCTTCTTTTCTTCTGTTCACAGGAAACTTTCCCTGAACAAGCGAGACCATAAAAACAACAGAAAACTCCAGGCCTTTCGCTTTGTGTATTGTCAATATATTTACCGCGTCCGTATCTAAATCTGCTTCTGATGTTGCCGGATCACTCCCCGCCTCAATTAAACTGGCTAAATGCGATATAAAAAATTGTACTTTATCATTTTTTGATATTTCGGCAAAATTTCTTACAATTTCGAAAAAAAGAGCTACATTAGAAACTTTCTCTATTGATTGTCCGTCTTTCTTATCAACAATTTTTTTAATCCAGCCGGTATCATGAATAAATTTGTATAGTATCTGTCCTGTAGAAAGTTCTTTTGATGCATTAATGAATTTTTTTATATCCTCAATTATTTTTTTTATAACATCTTTCCCTGAATCACTTATTCCGTCCAAATTCGAATTATTAAAAATTTTGTATATTGGTGTTTTACTTTTTGACGCTTCATTCAAACAAATTGTCAAATCCTCCATCGGCATATTGTAGATATCCGAAGATGCCAGATGAAATAATGAGATATTATCGGATAAATCTGAAATTACTTTTAGGAAAGAAATCAGTATTTTAACTTCTTCACGAGCATACAATCCGCTGCTTCCGGAAAAGTGCCAGGGAATATTTCTTACATTTAAAGATTTTATTATTGGATTAGAATCATTATTAGAACGAACAAGAACCGCAAAATCACGATAACCCTTTCCTTCTTTAGATAATTTCTGTATTTTTTCTGCGACAAAATCTGCTTCTGCCGAAACGGTATCAAAATGATTATTGAAAACTCTAGAAACTGGTTCTTTAGTTCTTTTGTTTTTTTGTTCTTTCGTTCTAACAGAAATAAGTTTTTTATTTATTTTATTCTTTACTTCAAGGCGGTCCGGATTGTTAAATTTTATCAGATTATACGCAAAATCAAGTATGCTTTGATTAGAACGGTAATTTTTGTTTAACACAACCTGTTTTGCCGATGGATAAGTATTTTTGAAATTTATGATATTTGAGATAGCCGCGCCCCTAAATTTATAAATGCTCTGATCGTCGTCTCCAACGACGGTGATGTTTTTTTCTTTGTTCAATAAAATTTTCAATAATTGGAATTGCGAGTAGTTTGTATCCTGAAATTCATCAACGAGAATATACTTAAATTTGTCGCGGTATCTTTTTAAAACCGAAGGATGTTCTCTGAATAATTTTAATACCAGCCAAACCTGATCGCTGAAGTCAATTAATCCATACTGCATTTTCAAATCTTCGTATTTCTTATAAATTTCGGAAAGTTCTTTTTGTATCAAATATCCGTCTTTTAATTGAACATCTTTCGGATTTTCTTTGACTACATTTTCGAAGAGTTTTATATAATTGTTGTAATCTTCGCTGGATACATCTTCATCTTTCAGGCGGGAAAATAAAAATAATATCGACTCAATATGTTTTAATGGATTTCCTAAAGGCCTCAATTTATCCATAGGAAATTCGAAAAGATGCTCTTTAAAAAATACGATCTGCTGCGGCTGAGCCATGACCCTAAAATCACTAGTTAATCCTAGGTAAATTGATTCATCTTCTAATATTCTATTTCCGAAAGAATGAAAGGTAGAAATCCAAACATCTGCAAATCCGTAAGGCACTAGTAGGTCAACCCGTTCCTGCATTTCTGCAGCAGCTTTTTCAGTAAATGTAAGTGCTAATATTTCGTCAGGCTTTGCTTTTTTTTGGGAAATCAGATTGGCAATCCGGTGGGCTATAACAGTGGTCTTACCGGTACCGGCGCCTGCTACAATTAGAAGCGGCCCTCTAGTATGAGTAATTGCTATTTTCTGTTCAGAATTAGTGTGCAATAGATTTTCTTGTTCGGAAGGTAATTTCTTAATAGACATAGTAGTAATACAAGTTAAAAGTTTCCGCTACTGATGCTTTAGCGGATCCGCCTACGACTTGGTGGCGGAAAAAAAGGAATATTACCTCAATTTTTAATCCCGTAACATTATCGGGACAAGTTTTTTCATTTTACATTTTTAATTGTTTTCTGCCGGAATATTGTACTCTTTGAGTTCGGTAACTCTTTTTTCTGAATAACCTGAAGACTGGGTAGTAAGTATTTTTCCAACTTCAGGTGCATAATATTCATAAGACCACGAAGGAGTTTTCATAAATTGCTTTTTTATTTTCAAACAATCCGTAAATTTTCCTGCGATAATTTCCACATTCTCATTTTTAGAAATAATTGTGTACCTAATATTTCCTACTGTCCATTCTTTATTAACTTCAAGCGGATATAAAAACACGCTAGAAATTAAATTACCTTTTTTATCTGTTTCGTAAACACCATCTTTTGTTTTTTTAAAATATTTGGTAAATCCTTCAACAAATCTGCCTCTCGTATAAAGAGTTCTATCCATTTCATAAATACCATCTTTTGAAGATATTATTTCATTTTTTGCTGTCATATATTTACCGGATGTATCCGAATCAGCTTCGATCAATTTTAAACTTTTTGCAAGCGGAAAATAGTCGGCTATTTCTAGCCAAGCTTTTTTAGCATCTTTTGCCCATTCTGTATCAGGAAAATCATTCATTACTCTTTTATAATATTGTTTTGCTTCTGAGTTATCTTCTATATTCTGCTGATATATTCGTCCGATAATAAATATGACTTCCGGAAGACGCGAATTATCAGGATATTTCTCGATTATAAATTGATATTTACTTATTGCATCTACAAATCTCCCGTTTTCCAATAATTTTTCTGCATTTTTAAACTGATAGTTAACACCGCATCCAATTGAAAAAAATATTAGAAATGAAAAAATACTTATATTTATTAAAATTTTACTCTTCATATCCGTCGCTCGCCTTTTTTTAAATAAATAAAAATCGCTAATAAAATTCCTATTGCATCAATTAAGACATCGCCGTAATTACCGTCCCGATTCGGAATAAATGTCTGGTGAAATTCGTCGCTTACAGCATAAAGAAAAGAAAGAAAAGATGACCAGAAAATAATAGCGGAAAATGATAAAAAAAATGATTTTCTAAATGCCCTGTATAGGAGAAGCGTCAGGACAAAATATTCTGTTATGTGAGCACCTTTTCTTAAAACAAAATCATATAGCCCCAAGCCACTTTCTAACCCCGGTATATCTGATAAATAAAAAATCAAACAACACCAGATAAAAACCGGTAGCCAAAGTTTAATAAATTTCATTGACTATATCAAATCCTTTGCTTTCATGCTTAAAAAATCATCCTTAGCAACTATTATATGGTCAAGCACTTCAATACCTAATATCTCACCTGCAGATACAAGCCGCTTTGTAAGTTTAATATCGTCTTCTGACGGCGTCGTATCACCTGACGGATGGTTGTGAATAAAAATTACACTTGCTGCAGAATGTTGTATTGCAGGGTTAAAAACTTCCCGCGGGTGTACAAGTGAGGCATTTAAGGTACCGACAGATACAAAATCCCTTTTTAGAATCTCGTTCCTTGCATTTAGATAAAATACTACAAAATATTCTTTCTTCTTATCTCTTATATCCAAAGCAAGAGGCAGAACATCAGTCGGTTTTTTTATTGATACAACATCTTTATCCAGGCCTCTTTTTACAAGTTCAACTGAAGCAGCAATAATAGATGCTTTTGAAGGGCCTATTCCTTTAATCTGTTTCAATTTTGTAAGCGGAATTTTAATGAATTCGTCTGCCGGATATTCTTTTAAAATTTCTTTTGCGAGCTGTAATACGTTCTTTCCTTTGTATCCTGTCCGCAAAATTATTGCAAGAAGCTCATTATCTTTTAAACAAGATAGTCCCGTTTTTGCAAGTTTTTCTCTGGGTAAATTAATTTTGTCTGTTTTAAACGGCATATGTTGATTCTTTCTTTTTAGCTAAAAATTCTTCTATTTCTTTTTTCTCTTTTTCGAATCCGCTTCTGCCCATGAGACCGTAAGTAAGAACTTTACCCAATTCTACTCCTGGCTGGTCAAACGCGTTTATTTCAAAGAGTTCGCCTATATACGCAGTCGCTAATTCAAGCATATAAAAAATCTGGCCTATTGTATGCTCATTGACTTCCGGAATAGTTATTGTGCAGTTTGGTCTCATTTGTTTGGTTAAAGCCACCCGGGTTGCCTCTTCTTCACACTTTATCAGTTCGTTAAGGGTATGTTTTTCAAGATAATGTTTTTCTTTCGTTGAAGGAATTACAACATTCGAGCGATATTTTTCGACTGATAAAAATGTGATTACCTTATCGTAAGAACCCTCTATATATAGCTGAACCTGTGAATGCTGGTCTGTTGCACCCAGCGCTTTTACAGGCGTCGGTCCGATATTTACAACTTCATTTTTTATGTTTGTCCTTTTACCTAATGATTCTGCCCATAGCTGGCGGAACCAGTCTGAAACATCTTTTAACGCCTGGCAATACGGCATCATAACATTTATCTTTTTTCCTTTTTGATACATAAGATATTGAATTGCGGCATAAATTGCAGCCGGGTTTGTTGTTATATCCTGTCCGCATCTTTCATCCATATCTTTAGCACCTTGTAAAAGTTTTTCTATATTTAATCCGCTGTATGCAGCTGATATAAGGCCAACAGGCGACAGCACAGAAAATCTTCCGCCCACATTAGCAGGAATTACAAATGAAGCGATACCTTCTTTGTTTGCAAGTTCTCTTAAATAACCCTTTTTCTCATCAGTAGAAATAATAACGTGTTTCTGCCAGTTTTTAACTCCTACTTTTTTGATTAGAGCGTTTTTTAATATAAAAAAGTTAGCAAGACATTCTGCGGTTGTACCCGATTTTGAAATTATATTAAAAACTACTTTTTTTAGATTTAATACGTCCAACAACCCTTTAATAAGTTCCGGATCAACATTGTCGGGAACAAAAAGACGCGGACAATTTTTCCTTTGTTTTTTAGAAAGTAAATTCCAGTTCAGATGATTCAAAGCAGTCTGAACAGCGATATTCCCAAGCGCAGAACCTCCGATACCGATTACAACAAAATCGTCAAATTTTGTCCTTTCCTTTTTTGCAAAACTGCTTATCTTTTTTGCTTCTTCCGTCTTATACGGCAGTTCCATAAAACCAAGCATTCCCTTTGCTTTTTTCTGCTGTATAATGCTATACGCAGACGTAAGCTTCGGATACAATGCCTGCAGCTCCTGTAAATCTATTCCATGCTCTCCTGCAAAATCCGACATGCAATTTGAATAATCTAAACGTATACTACCCATTTTCCTTCCTCCTTTTTACAACTATCGCACTACCGCACTATCCCACAATCTCACTATCTCACGCTGATGTCTCGAATTCTTTTACAATCTCTTTAATTTCAATTTCGGTCTTTTTCAGCTTACTTCTGAGCACCTTAATCAATTCCGTTGCTCTTTTTACTTTTTCGGCAAGTTTGTCTATTTCAACATCTTCGCCTTCTATGCTATCGAGAATCTTTTGCAGTTCTTCAAACGATTTAGAATAAGACGTTTTTTCTTCCACGATCACCTCCGGACATCCTTTTCTATATAGGATGTCTTTGAGATTACTTTCCCGTTCAATTTACCGTCGCGTAATTCAACTTTTATATTAGAATTTATATTGATATTTTCAATACTTTTAATAATTTTGTCATCTTGTCCGTATACCAATCCGAACCCGAGTTTCAGTATATTTACCGGATTTTTGGAATTTATAAATCTGTCTAATTCATCAAGTTTTCTAAAACCGTTTTCAAATATTTTTTTTATGCTCCAATTTAGTTTTTCATTTATCTGGACAATGTCACTTTCTAGTTTGCTTGTGAACATAAGCGTTGCGGATTTTACATTCTTTGAGATATTTCTTAATTTTTCCAATTCAGCTGTTAAAATTTGTCCCTGATTTTCCAGAATACCTTCAAACACTTTTTCACAATCAAGTTCAAAACTATGAACTCTTTCTACTATGAACTGTGCCGTCGCAGTCGGTGTTTTAAACGACTGGTTGGCAACTTCATCGGCAATAGTCCTGTCTATCTGGTGACCTATCCCTGTTAAAACCGGATTTATAGAATTAGCTATTGCAACCGCTACTCCTTCTTTATCAAAACCCATCAGGTCCGATGCACTTCCTCCGCCGCGAACAATAGCTATCACATCAATATTTTGTTTGTTAAGAGAATATATGGCATTCCGTACTTCTGTTTCTAAATCGGTGCCCTGCATTCTGGCATCGCACAAAAAAACCGAAAAAGAATATTTTGACTTTCTTAATTCATCAATAAAATCATTATAAGCAGCGCTTCCAATGGAAGTTATTAATCCGACATTTAAAGGAACAGGGGGTATTTCCAGCTTTTTATTTTTCTCCAAAAATCCGGATTGTTTTAGTTTCTCAAGAATAAGTTTTTTCTCAAGCGCCATTTTCCCGATTGTATATTCCGGGTCTATGTCGGTTATGCGAATCTGGACTCTTCCCTGCGGTGGGTAGAAATCAACACTGCACTTTACTTTTATATGAAGCCCGTCTTTTAAAGCAAGTCCTGAAGTTAAAGATATTAATTTTTCGTTTATTTTTATCCTGTCTTCACCCCAGATCATAGCGGATATTGCCGCTTTTCTTTCTTTGGTATCAGGATTCTGTTCAACAAGTTCAAAATAAACCTGCCCGTAGGGCCTTACATCAGCTTTCAACACATCTAAATCATATCTATATATTTCACCGTGAACCCATATTCCGGAACTAAATGAGTCATTCAGAACCTGTTTTATCTGATTATTAAGCTGGCTAATTGAAAAAACAGTATTTTTTGCCGGGCTTTCATCAAATCTTTCGACTACGCTCAGGATTGCTTCTTCCGTTTGAGCAAAATCTTCGGGTTTACTGTCTTTTGTCATTGACAAAATATCATTTCCATATTGAAGTAGTTTTTTACTGCCGATGCCTTTAATCTTAGTTAGCTCTTCAACCGTCTGAGGATATGCTTCCGCAATATTTCTTAATGTTGTATTTGGAAATATAAAATATTTTTTCGCTTCCGGAACATTTTCCTTTCTTGCTCTTTCATCACGCCATGTTAATAAACGGCTATATAAATCTCTATTATTCTTTGCCATGATATCAGGAATTTTTCTGGAGTGTCGGAATAATTATATTCTGGTTTCTATAAATGAGGTCGAAATCCGGGATTTTTTCTTTATTAGCCTGCCAAATATCGTACCAATTAGAACCTCTTTTAAAATATTTTTTAGATATGTACCAAAGACAATCACCGCTTTGCACAATATAAGTTTTTACAGGTTTAACTATTTTCTCTGCAGTATCAACAACTTCCGAAGCTTCCTTGGCATACATCAGCGCACTTTCAAAATCAGGGACTTCAAATGAATCTTTGGCTTTTCTAAGCACACTTTCGGCAGAAAATACGTCATATCCGTCTTTCTTCTTGATTTTTATCTTCTCGCCGCTAACTGCAATCTGCTGCCTTGCTTTGCTTTCAAGATTTTTTAATTGCTGTTCTTTATTCTCATTATTTTCTTCTAAATCTGCTCCGGTTTCTTCCTGAACCTGTTCTATAACCGGTACTCTACTACTTGACATTTTCCACGCGTGATACAGCCTATTGCAAATATTAAAAACAATAAAAAAGATGCCTATTAAAAAAATTATTTGCAACCGAGTAAGTCGGTGCGCCATAATTTCTCCACAAGAAATTTATTTTTCCACCTGTAAATAAACGAATAACTAAGCGGCCTGCTTAAATTTCCGAATTGGTCGAATAAAAGATGAATCGTATAAGCAACATAAATGCCCAATAATATTTCGTTCGCGGAAGTAACTAAAATAATTATAGAAAATATGAAAAGTAATTCCCAGCTATGCAAAAGTAAAAAGGTTTTCTTATAAGCATATTGTTCAGCAAGATCAAAAAATTTTTTTATATTTAATTCCAATCCGCAATGATAGAAATATTCAAAAAAATGGTCCAAATCCATAAATATTCCTATAATAAACGAAGATAAAGCCAAAATATATAGCTTAGATATAAAATACAAAAATACTGAAAGTGAAGTAGATATAATAATATGTGAACCTAATTTCATATATAAGTCCAATTAAAAATTAAAAATGTAAAATTAAAAATTTATGTGTTTTTATTTCTTTTCCGCCCCAAAGGGGCGAGACCTCGCCCAAAGGGCGGGCTACCCTTCTCCCTATCTACCCCTTCACCTGCCTCTTTTCTACTTCACGTAGGTCAACCAGTTATATTTATCTTTGGTTTTCCCTTTTATCAGATTAAAATACTGTGTCTGAAGTTTTTTAGTTACCTCGCCGCATTTTCCTGTTCCGATAATGATTTTATCTATTTTAGAAACTGGTGTAACTTCGGCTGCCGTACCGGTCAAAAAAACCTCGTCAGCTATATATAACGACTCTCTTGGAATTGAGTGCTGTTCGATTCTCATATCCATATCTCTTGCAATACTAAATACAGTATGCCTAGTAATACCTGCAAGTATAGATGAACCGGTAGGCGGAGTAAAAATTACGCCGTTTTTAATAATAAAAATATTCTCGCCGGATGCTTCTGAAACATAACCGTAAACGTCTAAAACAATTGCTTCATCATATCCGCTATTTATTGCTTCCATCTTTATAAGTTGGGAATTCAAATAATTTCCGCCTGCTTTTGCAAGTGCCGGAAAGGTATCAGGTGCCGGGCGGCGCCATGAAGATACATGAACCGACGCACCTTTTTCTAATGCTTCTTTTCCAAGATATGCACCCCATTCCCATGCAGCTACAGCGCAATTAATAGGATTTTTTAAAGGATTTACTCCCAGCTCACCATATCCGCGGAAAACAACAGGACGGATATAACATTCCTTAAATTTATTGATTTTAACAACTTCAACACATGCATTAAGAAACTCTTCTTTTGTAAAAGGAATATCCATTCTATATATTTTTGCTGAATCATAAAGCCGGTCGATATGTGCTTCCAATCTGAATATAGCCGGTCCTTTTTCAGTATTATAACATCTGATTCCTTCAAAAATCGAAGAACCGTAATGTACAACATGAGACAATACATGGATTTTAGCATCTTGCCAGTCAACTAATTTTCCATCAAACCATATTTTACCTTTATTTAAACTCATAAAAAAACCTCCGAATTCATTAGGTTTATGTAATATTAATTCTATAATAATTCTATAGGTTTGTCAATGAAGTTTTGAGTCTAATGTGCAACAGCGATTATGAAGGAAAGTACGGATACGCCCAAAGCTATATATGGTACATACTCTTTTATTGGTTTTTTAGCATTTAAAACGGGTTTTCTTCCGGCATTAATATCTTCGCGTAAATTGTAAATATCGCTTAAAATAATTTTAGAAGCATCTTCATTGGATTTAATTCTATTTTTTATCAATTCTAGTTCCTTTTTATTTCCGACATCCAAATCAGTAATTCGTTGGTTAATTACCAATATTTCTTCAATTTCTTTACTTATTTTTACAATCTGCTGTTCAATATTGATTAATTTTTCATTCATAGTATTTGATATATTTCCCGAAGTTTCTATAGCATTTATAATATTTGCAATAGAACTACTAATTTCTACAATACTATCCTTCAATTTCATTATAGCAATATCATTGTCTGAAATTTTTAAATTCTGTACATCTTGAGAATATAAATAGCCACTTGCCAAAAAATACATAATAATTAAATAATAATATATTTTGTTCATACAATATCCTAACTTTCAAGAGGTAAAAAGGGAGAAGGGTAGAAAGGTAGAAAGTAATGGTTTAAACATCTTATTTGATTAATTTCAAAACCAACCCCTATCCCCTAACCTCTAACCTCTTTCTCTGCCTTTAATAATTTTAATGCTTTTTTAAAATCCTCCGGTAGCGGTGCGGAAAACTCAACCTTTTTTTTAGTTGATGGATGAAGAAATCCTATGCTCAATGCATGCAACAACTGCCTATTTGTAACTTCCGATGCATTCCCGTATTCAATATCGCCCAAAATAGGATGCCCGATATAAGCAAGATGGACTCTTATCTGATGAGTTCTGCCGGTAAATGGTTTAACCTCAAGATAAGTAGCATTTTTTAATCTATCTAAAACTTTAAATGATGTCTTTGATTTTCTATCCGACATCGGACCAACAACGAATTTCTTTCTATCCTCATTTGACCTTCCTAATGGTGCATCAATTACACCTTCCGGTTCCTTGATTATACCCTTAACAATCGCCGAATATTTTTTATCAATAGTCCGCTGCTGAAATTGCCTTGATAAAAATTCTTTTGCTTTTTCATTCAATGCAACTACGAGAATTCCCGAAGTATCTTTATCTAAACGATGAACAAGAAACGGAGCAATCTTACCTTTTAAATAGAACAACAGCCCGTTAACAAGTGTATCTGTTTTATGTCTGCCTGCCGGATGAACTACGAGGTCCGGCTGTTTATTAACAACAATAATATCCTTATCTTCGTAAATTATATCTAACGGTATTTCCTTAGCTAATATCTTTTCTTCTTTATTTGCAAATTCAATCTCAATGACATCATCAAGACGTAATCTATGCCCGGATTGTGATGGTTTCCCGTTAATATTAACAAATCCGTTTTTTATTAACCGCTGAAAATAACCGCGCGAATAATCCGGATATTTTTCTTTTAAAAAACTATCCAAACGGGTTCTATTTACATCACAAATAATTTTTTCTTGTTTTTCCATATTGAAGCCTTGAAAAGTCCTCATCACTCTTAATTACACGGATTTTTAGAGACAATTACGGGATCTAGCGACAAGTCATAATCTGTGTAATCTGTGTTCTTAATCTGTGTAATCAGTGATTGTTGGTTTCTTAGCAATCACATAATATAATATAAAACTAATAACAAAAACTAAAATTGCTATAATTTGAGTCGGTGTAATCCCTAAAACCACATTCCCCCTGAAATCGTCTCTAAAAAACTCAAGGAAAAATCTTCCTAAAGAAAAAAGAATAGCATAAATTAACATAACCTGCCCGTCAAATCTTTTTTTGTTCCAAAAATATCTTAAAATGAAAAACAATATAAGAAGTAAAACCGCCGAAATCAATTGTGTAGGCAACCGCTTAACATCACAAGGTGCCAGTGATTCTTTTGGAAAAAGCACGCCAAAAAATACGTCAGTCGGTTTTCCGTAGCAACAACCGGCAAAAAAACATCCGATTCTGCCAAGTGCATGCCCGATTGCTAAAGCAGGTGCAAAAGCATCACCCATTTTCCATATCGAAATTTTGTTTTTTAGTGCAAAAATTATAACCGTCAATGCACCACCTAAAAAACCGCCCCAAAAAACAAGTCCGCCTTGCCATACTTTAAATATATCTATTAAATTATTGTTAAATTCATTCCAGGAAATTAAAACATAAAAAATACGAGCACCTAATATCGAAAAAATAAACACTAAAAATGTCAGTGATTCAATCATAGATACCGAAATATTTATTTTTTTACCATAATACAGAAGTACTTTTAAACCAATAAAAAAACCAAGTGCAACAAAAACACCGTATGTATGAATTTCTATAAAACCTAATTGAAGAAGAGTTGGAAACATAGAGAATCAATTAAAAATTTAAAATTAAAAAACTTGTCCCGAGGTTGTTGCGGGATTAAAAATTGGTGGTTATATTTATTAATATACGATTAAAACGATTTAAAACTGATTTATACTGAAAAATAAAACCCAATTAAGACTGATGGTCAAAACTGATGAATACTGATGGACAACGATGATGAATACTGAAAACTGAACTGATTCATACTGATTTCTGGTATTGTCATTTATTTATCTTCTATAGCAAATATTTTTAAATTATAGGTACAATTAGGACTCTTTCATTTTTTCTAGCATTAAAAATTCCACTCTTTCAATTACTTTTTCTGCATACCTACAATAATCCTTACTTTCTTTTTCAGATATTATAATTCCACCTTCATATAAATCTGCATTTCTTTTCATTCTCATAGCATTTCCAATGTCAAATATAGAATCATCTTTTAATATCTTACTCATCCTTTCCAGTATTTTTATATGATGCCCTTAAATGCTTCTTACTTTCAATCCGCTTATTCCTGCTATCAAAGTAATTCCGGCTTTTAACAAAGAATTATATGAATAATTAAATTTCACTTCAGGAATATTATCTTCTTTAGCAATTTTTAAATCTTTTTTTGCATTTTTCAAGTAACTATTTATTTGTTCATTACTAAATTTAATTTTTCTAAAACTATTATTTTCATTCATATTAATCTTATTTTTTTATTTTTGAAAATATTTTCAATAAATGAATCTTTGGCTATTTTTTTCTTATTTAGTTCATTTTTGCCAATATTTATTATATTAAGTTCCCTATTAATATTTTTTTGCAGATTTGAAATTTTTTTATTTAATTCCAATGTATCGGCATTTCCAATCACCAGCACATCTATATCACTTGATGAATCCATCTGATTTTTAGCATATGAACCCACAATATATGCTTCTTTCACACCTTTTACACCTTGCAGACAATATTTTAGTTGATGTTCTATGCCATATGTCTTAAAAATTATTTTTTTATATTCTTGAAAAAGTGGATACTGTTTATTTAGAGAATAATATATCTCTATACCTCTTTTTTCGCTATTAAGTATTCCTTCATTTTCTAACTCTTTTAATTTTTTAGCCGTATTCCTCTTATCTATGTTAAATTTTCTTATCATCTCATTAACATAGAGTGTTTCAGTATCATGAAGAAATAAATATCCTAATATATTTTTTGTTATTTTCGAATTTAATGAAATCATAACTGTTTGCTCCCAAATACCATGAGTGTATATTATTACACCTATAAGTGTATAATATTACACTGAATCTGTCAAGTGAAAAAAGATGTCAATTAACTAAATATTTTCTCTGGAGAATACGGAGTGAAGAATCAGCAGGACAATTCCGATTGTTATTGCGGAGTCAGCGATATTAAATATCAATGTTTTTATTCATAGTTTTATTTATTGTCTATTACAATTTATATTCAGTAGCCAAATCCTTATTTAAACATAAAAAAAGCAGGCATTTTAAAATATCTGCTTTTTATATTTTTAATCTTTATTATTTTATTTTTTCAAATTCTTCAACTTCCATTTGTATTTCATTAAGAATACTACGAAATAATCCTTTACCAATATCTTCACCTTTATGAATAGGCACTACCGTGCAACGTCCATCATTATGACGCCAGAAAGTATGGCTACCTTTTTGACGAATCATAACAAAACCGGTCTTTTTCAACTTTTTACACAATTCTCGTGATGTAATTGCCCTTAATCTTGTCATACTCTCAATTCTATTTGTTGAACACCTACAAATTCTACAGGAGAAATCTTTTCATGGTGTAATTTTTTAACTTCTAAACATAATTCAATTGCTTCCTTAATTCGCTTCAAAAGTTCTGGTATTGTTTTTGCTTGAGTATGACACCCCGGTAAATCAGGAACTTTAGCTATCAACATTCCATCTTCATCTTTTTCAATTAAAACTGTAAATTTATTGAACATTTTTCCTCCGCAGGTAATTTCAATTCTATAACAAAAGTATAACTAAAAAATGCTATTCTGTCAATAACTTTGTTTTGAGAACATTGAATGGTAAATCAGTAGGACAATTCCGATTGTTATTGCGGAGTCAGCGATATTAGAAATATCAATGTTTTTATTCATAGTTTTATTTATTGTCTATTACAATATACATACGTTTATTATATTATACACATTATGATTTCAATGTTAAAATTAAATTAGTAATTCTGTAGTTTTTATTTAATTGCGGTTTACAAAAAAATTATAAAATTTCTACAATTTACAGATTTTATCTGTTTTCCAATATTTTCTTAACCCCAAAATATACCGGTAGGGTCTTTTTCAACTTCTTTTAGTAATTTATCAAAATCTTCGGTGGGATCTGTATCTATATATCTATTCCATTTTGAATTGCGGTCCGCACAATATAATGTCCAAAATGAATTTTCAGGATTATGCCTAAATTGAGCGATAACAATATCTACCCATTCATTTGTCTTATCGAATGCTGGTCTCATTTCAAAAAGAGTAATAGAATTACCCTTGATTTTAAAATCCAATTTGACCATATCACTTGCATGTTCCGGTATCCTATTGCTACAGTATTCTCTTAATTTATTTTCTATTTGTTGTTTTACTCCTTCCGGAATAGCCATATATTTCTCCCTAACACGAGTGTATATTATTACATTATGTTTATCAATATCGTATTATCTAACTACGTCACCTTTATTTGCTCTTATTTGTGAACATTGAATAAATTATTATTGAATTGTATTTATTTCTTTCTCTTTTAACGCTATGCACCATTATATAAATAAAGTGAAAGGATTTCACCATAAAAAGGAAAGGTGCAATATATTCTTACTCGAGACACCCAAATTGACTATTTTCAAATTTCACTTATATAGACAAAAGGTGAAAGAATACTAATCTAACAAATCCCATAAAAGATTTCCCCTAAATATGCGGTTTTACACAAGGTAAGTTTAACATTTTTAATGCCTAAAATCAAGAACAAAACAAATTTCTATCGTGAAGAAATTTTGCGAGAGATATGTTGAAATGAAATTTTTATTTATCAAGAAATTTTATTATTAGTTTATTAACTGTTTCAGCGAGGTCTTTGAATTCGTCGTTTTTACGCAGAGTAATTGGCTCTACTTTTTCTCCCCGTAAACGTTGTTCAATTATTTTTTGTATTTTATAGGCAGGTCCTGCCAAGCGATGCGAGAAGAATAATCCGAATATACCCGTTAGTACAACACCGACTACTGCGGCTGTGATTAATGCGGGTAATATTATTTTAGTTCTATCTACTACCTTTGGGTCGCTACCCACCTGGTCAGTTACATAAAAATATTGTCCTGTCTCTTTTTTGGTTTGATAAGCATAAAATGCCACTGTGATTGCCATGGTAAGTATTATCATTGCGGATACTACCAATATGAATCTCGATATTACTCTGCTTTGAAACCCCGGCTGTATAAAATATTTTCTTCTCCGCCATTTCATATTGTTTTTTCACCTTGCCGAAGCTTCAGCGTAGGCGGGCCATCCTTCTACCCTTTATTTTATTAGAGCAATCTTCTTTAATACTTTAATTGTTTTCTCGCCAGCTTTATGGGCTCGCACCAAATAAATATATACTCCGGATGCTTTGTTAGATATATCCCAAGTGTATTCATAAGCATATTTACTAGCCCCGCCGAAGTTCGACGTAGGCGGGTTGTTGATTATTGATGGCATTCCAGTTAGCTCAGTTGAATGTACTAATTCACCCGCTACGTTGTATATCCGTATTTCTACAAAGTCGGCTATCCCGCATGTGAAATGTAATCGAAAAAATACCCCTTTGGAAGCAAAGTTGTAATTGAAAAATTACCCCACCC
>MGVS01000029.1 GCA_001800605.1 Elusimicrobia bacterium RIFOXYD2_FULL_34_15 | reverse complement strand
TTCCAAGCATCATACTGCCAGCTAGTCATATCCCCACCATATAACGAAAAATCTGGATTTGCGGATATTATACGATTTATAATCGTTTTAGTTATATTCGGTTGTCCTTCGTCATGACCATCTGACATCCATGCAAACCTAAAATTAGTTCCCGGATTTACCGCTGTTTTAAATGTTGAATCTGCCGAGGGAGACCCGCCCTGTGATGCTCTGTAATGATAAATAGTATTTGCTTGCAATCCTGATAATTTTATTTTATGAACTTTAGAGTTATCAGATGATGATATACTACTTCCTGTCCCTGTAGTTGTAGCAGTATTTCCATATGAGGTTGAAAACCCGTATTCTACTGTAACATTACTTGTTGAATCACATTCTACTAAAACATAAATACTATCTTTTGTTACTGCCTGCAAATACGGTCTCATTAGTATAGTAGAATATCCTATTGAAATTAATAACATTAATTCAAACATCATTATCAATGCATATTTTGAAAATCTGTCCATAATTCCTCCTGTAAAAATTCTTTATAAGTTTCTATTGTTTTTACACTAACTATTTAAATATTTACTCAATATATTCTTAACCTGAACTATCTTATAATTGCCAGCTTTCCCTTCTTCATTTGGCCGTTGTTGTTAGTTATCATGTATATATATACACCGCTGACTATCGCTTTGTTTTTTGTGTTTACTACATCCCATGACAATTCGCCGGTCGGCGTATCCCTGTCTTCTTCATAGACAATCTCGCCCGCCATGTTGAACACCTTTACCTTTGTATGGCTGGTCAAATTGGCAAAGATTATCTTCGTATGACCAAGGCTCGGCTTGAACGGATTAGGATATACGTGCGCTACGCTTAAATCGCTTTGCAACGTCGCAAATACAGCATAGTATGATAAATGGTTTGTCCTTATTGTTACAGTCTTGTTTGCAGGGTCTGATGTACATCCGCTTACTTTCTCCCATTTACCATTGTTAATGTTGTATGTGCAGATTACTAGTTTACCGCCGTTTATATCTAATCCATCTACTCGCCCATCCTTGTTTTCATCCGGATATTGTATCCGTATCTCTATTCCGTTTGTGTTGAATTGGCTCTGCCCTTCTATTTCTATTTTATGTACATACCCTACTAAAGCAAAGTTTCTTCCTATCTCAGGCGCATCAGACGGCTCTAATTCTATTGTCATTGTAGATATCATGCTGTTTAATATTCCCGATGATACTATTACTTCGCTTATTAAATTACTGTTCGGCATGCCTATCCTTACAACGTTCCTTCTCCGGTTGTCCAAACGCATCTTTTTGTATTTCGCACGCTCTATTATGTCAGGATTTATGTTGTCTATTTTTACAGTTATGTATCCAAATGTCGTGTCTTCTATTCCGTCAGTGTCCACCGATACTATCCTTACATAGTACTGGGCGTTCACATCCAGTTTGCTCGTGTCCCATTGCACATAATACGGATAATTTGTATCTGTTGTTATTTCGGTCCAGTTAGTGTCACCTGCTTTTTTGTATTCAAATCTTACCGCCGACAGGCTGCTTACATCGCCTAATATGCTATCAGCACTTAATGTTACCTCGGTTCCGCTTATTTTCATGCCGCTGGCAAGCGATCCTATCGTTAACATGTTCAGGTTGTATTCCTCTACCGCGGTGGCTGATATTACGCTTGTATTGGTGTCTTCGTTGCCGTTTGCATCTACACTGCGTACTACAAACCGGTACTCGCGGTCTGCCGTCAAACCTTCTATTGTTGTGCTTGTGCTATTGCCGGCTATAGTCTTATACGCTGTATTGTAATTCATTGAGTTGCTGCCGCTTGCCATGTAGATATTGTAACCGCTTACTGCTGCCGTGCTCGTCGATTCGCCTAACCAGTTCAACTGTATTTTCCGGTCAGGTAAGCTGCTCGCTGTCAGATAACTTATTGTGTTAGGTATCGTTGTGTTTATTATTGGCATTGGTTGTGTTTTTACATTTATTATATTGGATAACCCGCCGGTGTTTGGCACTTCGTCCGCTACCTTCATACCTATGTAGTATGTCGTGTTCGCTGTCAGATTACTTATTGTTATGCTTTCACTGTTCCCGGACGCTTTTGGCGTAGGCTCGCCGGTTACCTGTATCGCTGTCGCAAAATTGCTTACGGTTAGCGGCGTTCCCGCTACGTACCTTATGTCATAACTTGCTGCTGTCCCGGTTGTACCATCGTCACCTACACTGGTCCAGCTTACTGTTATTGTTGTTGGTGTTTTGTCTACTACGCTTAGATTATTTATGCTGCTAGGGGCTATTGTGTCAGCAGACGGTGCGTTGTTTATTGTTATTGATACTTGCGCATTTACCGTCTGGCTTGCTGTGTCGGTTGCTACTACTTTTATTGTATGCGATCCGTCCGAATAGCCCGTTGTGTCCAGCGTGTATGCGTATGGCGAGGTGATGTCGATGTTCTTTAATATATCATCTACATAAAATGCTACCGATGCTACACCGTTGTCATCCGTTGCTGTTCCTTCTATCGCCACTATCCCACTAATCTCGCTATTGTTGTTTGGCGTTACTATGTTTATTGTCGGCGGATTATCCACAGGCGGGGTGTTGTCTACATTCACAGATATTTCCGTGATTGCGGTTTGTCCGATTGTGTCGGTCGTTATCGCCTTTATCGTATGAACACCGTTTGTGTAGCCCGTTGTGTCTAAATTATATGCGTACGGAAACGCGGTATCGGTGCTCTTTATTAAATTGTCAATATAGAAACATACTTTGCTTATCCCGTTGTCGTCCGTCACTGTCGCTGTTACCGATACACTGCCGGATATTGTATCACCGTTTACCGGTGATATTATTGATACTGCAGGCGGATTGTCTAATGCTACGTTGTTTACTGTAACTATGATTTGTGCGGTTGTTGTTTGCGCGTTTGTATCGGTCACTATCGCCTTTATTATGTGTGTTCCGTTTGTGTAACCAGTTGTGTCTAAATTGTATGTATACGGCATTATTGTGTCAGTACTCTTTATTATATTGTCTAAATAGAAACACACTTTACTTACACCGTTGTCATCTGTCGCTGTCGCTGTTATTGTTACACTGCCGGATATCGTTGCGTTATTTGCCGGTGCTGTTATTGCAACTGTCGGCGGATTGTCTACAGGCGCTACGTTGTTTATCGTTACTGATATTTGTGCGTTTACTGTCTGGCTGGCGGTGTCGGTTGCTACTGCCTTTATCGTGTGTACGCCATTTGCATAGCCGGTTGTATTTAAATTATATGCGAAGGGCGATGCGATGTCCGTGCTTTTCAGGACATCATCTATATAAAAACATACTTTGCTTATCCCATTGTCATCCGTTGCGGTCGCAGCTATCGCTATTGTTCCGGATATTGTATCTCCGTTTACAGGCGAGGTTATCGCAACTGTCGGAGGATCATCCGGCGGAGGTGCGTTGTTTATGGTTACACTGATTTGTGCGTTTGTGTTTTGTGCGTTTGTGTCGGTTACTACCGCTTTTATTGTGTGTATTCCGTCTGAATAGCCGGTTGTGTTTAAATTATAGGTATACGGCGATATTGTATTCGTACTCTTTATTATATTATCTACATAGAAACATACTTTGCTTATCCCGTTGTCATCGCTGGCAGTCGCTGTTACAGTTACACTGCCGGATACTGTTGCATTGTTTGCAGGCGCCGTTATTGATACAGTCGGCGGCATGTCTAAAGGAGGTATTGATGCCGTTTTATCGCTGGCCACATTGGATAATACGCCAGTGTTCGGGACTTCATCTAATACTTTCATTGCAAAGTAATATGTCGTGTCTGTAGTAAGTCCGTTTACAATAAATGTTTCGCTGTTCCCTGCCGCTTTTGGTGTGGGTTCGCCGGTACACTGAATTGCACTTGAAAAATTGCTGCTGGTTATCGGCGTTCCTGCTAAATATCTTATATCATAACTTGTTGCAGTGCCCGTTGTACCGTCGTCGCCTACCGACGTCCAGGTCAGCGTTATTGAAGTTTGCTGCAAATTACTTGTCACTAAAGTATTTACCTGTGCAGGCGCCGTGGTATCAGATTGATAGTGTTCCAAAAACACCGGAACATCTCCTAGAATTAGATCAACAGTCCCATTAACAATTTTAATTTCAGTATTAAAAGCTGAATTATAGTCAGACACATCTTTTCCTGTAATATATTTGGGGACAACCTCGGTTATTTTGACTTGCTGTGCAGACCCGGTATTAATCTCAATATTTTTGGTGTTGCTATCATTCCAGGCTACCCAAATATTTTTCCCATTCTTAATAACTTTATAAACATAGAGACCGTCTGATTCCTGTATAGTTTGTATATTATTCCAGTCTGCCCCCTCCAGTGTCTCAGTCATTTTTTTATAGGTATAATAGGCGAGCTTTTTTACCCCAGATCCAAGATCATCAGAACCTTTCCCATCATAAATAAAACCTGTATGGTCAAAATAACCATCGTTATTTCTAAATCCTTCAATCAAGCCAAAAGCTGGAAATATTTTTTTTGCACCTAATGAAAGAGAATAAATAAAACGCTTTAAATAATCCGCTGCCTGCTGTTTTTCGGTTTGGCACTGATAGAAAGGAAAACTAGTCGGAGTTCCGCTGTATGCTCCCATTTCAGTGATCCAAATATCAACATTATTAAAGTTGTAGTTATTAAGCATTAATTTTAATTCGTCATATATAGGTTTAATGTTTGCATAATCGCCATTTGCATCTCCATACCAATGAAAATCAAAAATATCAAAACCGGAACCGTTTAATTCTTCTAAATATGGTTCGTAGGTTTGAGAAAAATCTGAAAAATATCCATTTTTATCAGTTGTAAATTCACCTAAAACCATAGGTTGCGCCACCCCGCCAACAAGCACTTTGCATTGAGGACAAGCAGATTTTATTGCTTCATAGGTAATTTTCTGTAGTCTTGCAAAACCTCCGAATCCACTTCGATCATTTGGCTCATTTCCAACCTGCCAATACATAACAGGATTTGTTAGACCGGGCATATCATCTATTCCATCTCCGTCATATCTTTCTACCGCAGCCTTTACGAACTTCAGATACTTTTCTTCATCAATTGGCAGATATGAATCGGGCGATAAATAATTAAAGTTGCTGACTACAGGATTTCTAGGATTGTCCGGTATAATATTAGTAAGGATCTTAATTTCGTCTGGTACTGAACCATAATAAGTATCATAAATGCTAAAATCGTACGTATCTTCATTTAGATTTTTCTGAACTTTGAACCATAACATATAAATTGATGATCTATTCCATTTCACTCCCATGTCCAAAGCCTCTGAAAATGAATTAAATATATTTGCAGGATGAATACCAAAGGGAGAATCATTATATATTTCTTGATCTGATGGTAATTCGGAAGGACCAGCTTGCTGTGCTTGTGTACAGTCACCAATATTTAGAACAATAATAATAAATACTATTAAAATTGAAATATTTTTATTCATTAGAAACGCTCCCATACTAAAGACATTTTTTGATTATTTCTTTGAGTATATTAATTTGTTTAATTAATATTGTAAACTAATTTGTATTTATGGGCGTAAATTGTAATGCAATATTGGCCAAGGATTGCAATCGAATATTAATCCGCCCTTAAAAACCTTGTTTGTTTTAATTATATTAATTTAATTAAAAAAATTAAGTTTTTATTTTTCTTTACTCTATCTACCTTTTTCCCTCTCTCTCCCTTTTCCGCCACTGATTCTTTGGCGGACCCGCCGATGCTTCAGTGGCGGGTTACCATCCTATCTTATAATTGCTAATTTCCCCTTTTTCGTTTGGCCTGCGTTGTTAGTTATCATATAGATATATACACCGCTGGCTATCGCTTTGTTCTTTGTGTTTACTACATCCCAGCTCAGCTCACCTGCCGGTGTGTCTTTATCATCTTCATATACTAATTCACCGGATACGTTGAACACTTTTACCTTTGTGTGAGATGTTAAATTACTAAAGAATATCTTTGTATGTCCAATGCTCGGTTTAAACGGGTTTGGATATACATGTGCAGTATTTAAATCGCTTTGTAAGACTGCAAATATTCCGTAGTAAGAAAAATGTTTTGTTTTTGTTGTCAGCCGTTTGTTGGTTTTATCTATTGTAGTTGTTGCCACTTTTTCCCACTTCTTTGTTGTTGTATTGTATGTGCATACTATTAACTTTGCGTTTGTTATATCTTTGTCATCAATTCTGTTGTTGCTGTCTGTATCTTTATATGGAAGCGTTATTTCTATGTCTTCTGAAAATTCTGTCTGACCACTTTCCATCTCTATCTGATATATATATCCTACCTGTATTAAATTCTTACTTACTAATGGCGCACTTTGCGGATTGATAGTTATTCGTAGCCTGTCGGTGGTGCCGTTGGTTAATACACCGGTGGATATCTTTACACTGCTTATCATGTTTGTG
>MGVS01000028.1 GCA_001800605.1 Elusimicrobia bacterium RIFOXYD2_FULL_34_15 | reverse complement strand
GTCATTGTATTCGTTGTTCCAGCAGGGATATTTATACTCGGTGTGTTTGGGTTTAATGCACCTATTGTCCAGCCGGGAGTGCCATCGCCGATTATTTCTATACTATGTATCTCAGCACTTTCGTATTTATTTTTTATTTCTATTTTATATGGTTTTATTAGGCCTGATGATATTTGTTGTAAAGGCGGTGTTACCTTAATAGGTGGTGTCGTGTCTATGGTAAATAAGTGTAATTTATCTGTATTGTCATCCTCAAGGTTTAGTTCGTTTTGTGCATATACGTATATCGTATGTTCGCCTTCTGATAATGGATTGGCTTCAGGTACGTTGTAGGTTATAACAAGGGATTTGGAATTGGTTGTTGGTGTTTTAGTTAATGCTGTGTTTGGTACAATTCGTTCGTTTTCTGTATCCTTATCAATAATTATATACACAGATGTTGATATTACTTTGTTGAAATTATCACCTGTTTGTGGGCCTGATTGTATTGTTATTTGTATTGTTGGGGTAATTATATTCATTATCGTTGAAGAGGATGGTGTGATGTTGGAAAAGATAGGGAAGGGCGAGTAAGGAATGTAATCAGCAATTTGTGATATCATTACTTCATCTTCTATAACTCTACGAATATGTTCATTATATTTAAATCTATCTGCTGTTGCATGTATTATCTTTGCTTTCGCGGGTTTTTCTATCCAATCTTTAAAAATTATCGTATGTAATCCTACTTTATTAAGTATATCTCCAGATTTTAAATCATTTATATCTATATTTTTACTCCACTCTGATAACTGTCCTGTACCTTGATGATACCTTGGAATATTCCAACATCTTGTTACAAAACCTGAACAATCTAAACCAGTAAATCTCGTATCAGTTCCATAATCATTGCTTGGGTCACCTTTTCTTGCTCCTGATATTCGCCCTTCACTTAAATATTCTTCAAAACTTTTATAATTGTATGGAGTTATGTTTGGTTTATGTGCATTTGTAAGATGATGCCCATATCCCCACGCATACGCCTCTCCCACAAACGGTGCTGTGGTGGTGTTGATATAGTACGGCCAGTTGCTTAAGTTGGTAGATGTTATATCTTTAGTGTCGATTATGCCATCGTTATTAACATCCCTTATATTCCCCATCCTGTCATCTATATAATCTTTCCCTTCCACTGCTCCATCTGGTGGATTATTTGGATTAAATATTATACCTGCAGGAATACTAGTATTTAGATATACATCATAAACATTATTTGAACTACAATTCCAAATAAAGTTCTTATATACTTCTGCATTATCCATCACGGCATTTCTAGATATTGCAAAGACATTGCTAATTTTTAAGAAAAATAGTAATTCGATTATTGTGAATAAGAGTATCTTTTTTCTTGAAATCATAATTTACTCCTTGGCTTCTAATTCGTATCTTATAACTCGCACTACGTCTTTTATCGCTAATATATAATATTCCCCATCATTTCCTAAAGTTGTACCTCGTATAGGCCCATATTTTTCATAATATTCTTTATTATATTCTATCATTGCATTATTTATTGATATTTTTCTTAATAGCTTACCCTTATTATCGTATTCATATATTTTACTAGCATCTGGTCGGTCTGGTATTACTCTTATTTTCCCTTCTTTTGTTACATAAGTTTTTCCTATCATTTCATCAATTCTATTTTTTAAATTATCTGGTAATTTTATATTTGTTTGTTTACTATCTCTGAGTATTTTTATTTCTTCCATTTTTTTATCTTTTCTTTCAACAATATATTTTTTCCTAGTTATTATTTTTGAATTTACCAGTAAATTAGTTTTCTTTTTAGTAGTAATATCATAATATTCGTTATTATTCATTTTTACATAAACTTTTCCATTTTGTTTCCAAATATTTTTTATATTTTTATCTTCCCACTTCTTTACAAACTTATCATTTTTTATCTCCCATACCTCGCCTTTGTTTTCCTTTTCTCTTACTAAATAATAATATAGCACATCGTCACTGTCTATCACTATGTTGATGCCTTTGGCATTTATGTCATAATATTCAGGTAACTCATAATTCACTAATCTGTTCATTGCTGGAAACTTTTCTCCTTGCTGCAATTCTTTATATTTATATTTTTGTTTTTCCCATTTTTCTTTTAACAAATTATATCCTGCAACATATTCACTGTCTATCATTCTTACTTTGCCTTTCCATGAATCCACTGATATATTAAAAAGATGTTTTCCTTCACTATCAAACTTTTGAATACGATTATTTATTAAATCCAAAATATATATATTTCCTTTGCTATCTACTGCTATACTATTAGGTACTATCTTCTCCAGTCCAAATGTTTCTTGTATTCCAAACTCCCCTGGTTCTGTTCCCCATTTACCTTCAATGATTACTTTAGGTACAAATTCCTCTATCTGTACCTGTTCAGTTGTACCTTGTTGCATATTTTCTACTGTTCCAGTACTTTGTCCTCTAACAATTCCTAATGCAAATACCATCATTCCAATAATCACCAAAACTATTTTTTTCATTACTAAATCCTCCCCGAAGGTTCGCTTAACTCAAATGCGAACCGTAGGCCTCGCCAGTGGTTTAATGGCGGGCCAGCTTTTTATATTATGCCCACTATATTGTATTATTATTTACGAATATATCAAGTAAAATATTATATAAAGATTTTATTAAATCTTTTTCAAATCCTACAATCTTAATTCTAATAAAGTTCCATTATACCTAAACTCAAGTTTATTTCAAATCTTTTTAATTAAATAATTAGAACCGTTGTCCCCATTTCTGCTACCGCCTTGTGCTGTGTATTCTGCTAATTTTTGTTTAAATGTCGCTGAACTATCTAAACCCATCAAACCAGCAGAACCGATTAGAAGGACCTTTAGGTCGTTTATACTTCTTCCTGGTTCATTGAGGATTGTAAGGTCGTCTTTTACTATGCACGTTGCTATTCCTTTGTTACCTAATAAATAACCAAGTCCTATACCAAAACCGTTTGATAATATGCCTATTTCTGATTCTGAATCATACAACCATGTTCCAGGATACTGTGGACTTGATACCGAATATGTATCATCTGGATTTACCTGTGCATGCCATTCGCTCGCTTTTGCTATGCATTCTGATGTTTTTGTTTGTTCAAGACCAGTCACTTTTAGCTTGATATCTATATCAGAGATAGCATTGCTATTTGCTACGGTAAATGTTACCGTTTTTGTAGTTCCTGCAGTAATATCAAAACTACTTGCACTAGGATTACTTACTGTCCATCCAGGTGATGATTCAAATGCCAATTCTATTTGAAAGTTAGAATCTTTATTTGTTTTATTATATACACTAATCTTAAATGTATTTGACTCCCCATTACTTACGTTCTGTAATGGTGGGTAGACAGTAACTTTATATGCATTCACTGTATCATAAAAGAACTTCATTAAACCTGCTGTGTAGTTGATAGTCAGCGGAATAAGTTCTTCAGTGTTCGCCCAAAATTGAGCAAGTGAGTATTTGTTCTGATTGTTGAATATTTCTATTCCTCTTCTGCTGTTTTTATATATCCATGGTATTGCTGTTGCAGGTTTTTCGATATAAAAATAGCCGGGTGATTCGGGTATTTCCCACCATTCACTATGTTCAGGACCTCCAGTTGTTCCTGTCGTATCTAGTGGTATATAATATCCAACTCCACTTATATACCAGTATTCCTCACCTATCCCACTAAAATCTACATATTTCATAAATGATATTCCGGATATGCTCGGATCATTTGGGTCTGCGGGAAACATTATCCCTAAGTCACCCGTTGCTGGTTGTGTATTCGATTTTTGTAATTGACCCTGTATCTTTGCTCTTTCATATGTTATTTCTGCGATATCTTTCAGCATTTGTTCGTATGTTAATGGTGTTGATTGTTGTATTTCTGTACCACCGGATAGTAACAATGTATTTGCTGATATCCAATTTTCATACCCTTCATATTCAAGAACATGGGCATCACTAAATACATGCGGAACTGCTGACATATCCTGTAATAAATGTAATACATTCCCTAAATTCCAATAAGCATTTGATTTATCACCAGTATTATATAAGTTTATTGCTGTATCCCAAAATGTTTGCCCATAACTTATTGCCGACTGGCCAATTATTTCTCCAGCTCCGCCTAATCCGGTTATGGGATTGTAAAAATGGTTGCGGGTTTTTATTACTGGCTCATCGGCATCTATTGTGCCTAATGTACCTTTTCGTTCTATCAAATTTAAATTCATAGTGTTAACACCTGTCCAATCTTTCTCACCGGTGTAGCCTTCAGGAATAACATGATTATAGAAATTATCATACACTTCAGAATATTTATTTCCTTCCAAATCCTGTAATAACTCTATAGATTTACCTGTCAAATGAAATGGATGTATTACCCCATTATCATATGAATAAATATACTTAGTTACAAAAATAGTATATACAATTAAATATAAAACAAACGTTAATATCTTTTTCATTTTATATCATCTCCTTTAACTATTTTCTTTATTTTTTCTTTAGTTTTATTGTATCTTTCAAATAACCAGGATTTATCACCTATAAAAACATTTTTTGCTATCTTATCCCATACTTTGTAATCCTCTTCTAAATTAAAATTTACTCCTTTTTTCTTTAAATATAACCAATAAAATCCCGTTTCTTTTGATTCAATTAGACTATTAAATTCTATTGCAACTTTTTTCTTATCTAATTTATTTACATTATTTACATACTTCTCTTCTAGACTGAGTAATTTAATATCTAAATCAATTTTACCTTTTGTTTGTCTATATAATGTTTTTCCTCTGTTCTCTCGCCAACTTAATCCCTGCGTGTTTAATTGATTTTTTGTCTCATATAATGGGTGGGCAAAACTTATAGCCACCTCATATTGCCATGCTCCACCTAATGGAAACCAAGAAGGTATTAAATGCCAGAATCTCCTTACTGGTATGCTATATTTCCCTTCCTTATCTGTAACTGATACTTCACTACCTAAACCCCTAGTTACATTATCTACCAATGCTCCTATTGTTTTTGTGTAATTACAAACAACTACCATATTCTCTATTGGTTTTCCTGTCGTTTCATTAAACACTTGTCCCGCAATTGCAGGATATTTATATATCGGCCACCATTTCGAAAATATTATTACTAATACCAATACAACCAAAATACTTAACAATACTTTTCTCATTGTTCTAATTCCTCCTTAAATTGTCCTTATGTCTTTATACCATCAATTTAACCCCGAATCTTATCAGAAAAATATCATTGAGATTTTTCTGATGCATTTTGCGAGGGGTTCGCTATCTTACCTTGTTCTACTAACTGTAATAATATTTTTTTTGCAGAATAACTTCCTGCTATTTTTTCATCTTTAGCTGTTTCTTTCAATATTTTTATTGCTTCTTCAGTCCCTATCTTAGCCAATTCCATAGATGCCCATCTGTTTATTTCAAGTTGTTTGTCTTTTAATGTTTCTTTTAGATAATTTAGTTTTTGGTCTTCTGTTAATCCTAAGATTTCTATTTTTTTTATTGCAAGTTGCGAATGTATCCTTGTCCAAACATTTTTGCTTTTTAAATTCTTTTTTAGTTCAGGTATTACATCTTTATCACCTATCACTTCTAATGCATCAACCGCAAGTAATTGGGCTGTTACATCTTTGCCCTTTATGGTGTCTAATGCTAAGCGTTTACCGCTTTTATCTCCTAATTTCGCTAATGCCCATACCGCTCGCATCCTTACATTGCCGGATCTGTCTTTTAACGCATTCTTTAGATGTTGTATTGCTCCTTTATCTCCTATGTTACCTAATGCTATTGCAGACGCTTCTCGGCAATATTTATCAGTGTCTTTTGCAAGAATTTCTTCTATGTCTATTCTTGAATCAATATCTTTTAACTTACCAATCAGAACTATGGAAGATATTCTACTGTCAGAATCTTTCGTTTTGTTTTTCGCTAATCTTCTTAAATGTATTATTGCTGGTTTACCTATTTTTTCTATTTCTTTAATTGCTTCTTGTCTTGTCTCTTTTATTTGTAATTTCTGTATTGATTTTTCAATATCTTTTGATGTAGCTTCACTATATGATAATTGACAAAAAAATAGTAACATAATTACTGTAATTGTTTTTTTCATGTTATTTTCTCCCTTAGCTTTTTATCGCAATATTTTATGTGTTGAACATTAAAACAACATTAAATTAAAATTAAAATTTTTAGTATATCTTTACAAATAATATCTTTTTTATTATTCTGAATCAAGCAGATTCGTTATATGTGAAAAAACTCACATCCTGTTATCCCGCCATTGCCGTACCCCCAATCAGTATATAACGTCGTTACTATTATCCTTCCCCTAACCTCTCTCCGCTATCTCAATCTGGTTATTCTTTGTTCTGCGTAATAATAACTTTCGTTGTTGTCGGATAACTAACAAAATATCCGTCTATGTTTAAATCAAGGTTCGGTTTTGTTTGATTATTAAATATAAGATTTTATTCGTTGATATAACACCGCGCAGGTTCGTCTATAATATATATTTTTAACATACGGAAGACTTAACATTAAAAAGTTGCCAGATTATTGAATAATTATAGCTGTTATCCTTATAGTATTTTATTTGTTTTGAGAATTAACC
>MGVS01000027.1:8505-9274 GCA_001800605.1 Elusimicrobia bacterium RIFOXYD2_FULL_34_15 | reverse complement strand
TATCAATACCAATTTTTACCAAGTCCCATAATTTATCAATTTTAGTAGTATTTAAATATTTATTAAATAATTCTTGATATATTAAATCTGATTTATGTGGAACTCCTTTTTTAGTAATTAAAAATTCTTTTAACCAGCCAAATGATATTTTGGATATTTGTGGGTCATCAGAAAAATATTTTTCCATAACAAATGGGATACAAGTTCTATTTAAAAAATCTGGTTTATCAAAAGAAATATAATTTTCACTTATCAAACACTTATCAGTAATAAACTTCCATGCTTTATCTGGATATATTTCATAATATTTTCTGAGTGCTTCTCTTAATAAATACTTTATAAAATGTCTATCATCAATTCGCATATTATCTTCCCAATAAGAAGACATACCACCCATCAATTCCCAACCGCTGAACTTGACACCGTATTTATCATAATATTTATCATATTGTTTCGCTAATTCATTTTTCATTTTAAAAAATTTGTTCTCAAATGTATTAAAATCAGACATTAAGTGTTCTTTTAATATCTCAAAAACAGTTTGTGGCGTAAATAATGAATATTCACCATCATCTTCTACTAAGTTAAAAGTTTTAATAAGTAAATCATATATTTCTTCTCTAAGCATAATAGTTTTATCATAAATAACTTTTAGCAACTTGCATATCTCGTTTTTATGATATAATAAATTTTTTTTATGTTTACTTTTAAAATAAAAATAGTCATCTTCATTATTTATCAGTAGTAACTTAATTATTTCCAATGATTC
>MGVS01000027.1:0-8479 GCA_001800605.1 Elusimicrobia bacterium RIFOXYD2_FULL_34_15 | reverse complement strand
TTATATTTTTTATTATTTTTAAAGATTGTTCTTCAAAAAGGTTTTCATAATAATAGTTTCTTACTAAAGCAATATTATCTTTAATATATTTTAATATATATTTTCTATTTTGCTCAGTATGAAGATTATTTTCGAATATGTCAAACAAACCAAAAGAATAAATATGTATTTTTGTTGCCTGCCACAAATTATTCCACATTTCTAAATTATCCTCTTTTTCTTTTTTGAATTTATCTAAAGCAAAAAACATTAGGTCTCTATCAGCAGTAATTGCAGATATTTGATTATTAGCCCATATTGGTGATTTACTATTTTTTATTGCTACTATTATATTTTTTAATTGCTGTTGTTTTTCTATTTTTTCCTTGTCAAATGAACCACTATCTTTTATTGCATCTTGCTTTACTTTTTCAATCTCATCAGCAATCTCTTGTCTTTTATATATTGAACCAGCAACAGAATTATATTGTATTTTATCAACCAATATTGCTTTTGTTAAATTAGCGATTTTTTCTTGTGGTAACCAAATACTTAGGTTTAATAATTCTGTAAACAATGAATAAACTACTTTTTCTTGCTCTACTAGTTTAACTTCCCAAAAATCAACCTTAGGAAGAATTTCTACTACTTTTTCGGGAAATTTCTTTATAATATTTTTAGGTAATTGGTTAAATGCCTTTTTTAAATCATAATATTTAACACGGCTAACTTCTTTTGCCATATTTTTGTCTAAATTGGAACATATTATCAATATTTTATCATTTTCTAAGCTACTATTCTTTTTCAAAATAGATTCAAGGATAGATTTCAATTCTAAATAACTAATACTTTTTTTCCAGTCTTTTGATTCACAAATAATTTTACTGCCGTCATTAAAGACAAGATTAAAATCTTCATAATTTGGTGCTTCTAAATGGATATATGAAAAATTTGGTTCACGAAGATACTGTAGGAATAAGGACATCGCTGCCCAAGATTGATAGATTATCCCTTTAATATTGTTTTGGCCGTATTCACCCATAAATTAGTATAATATTCTTATTCAATCGATATTTGTTTTGTATCGTAATTTACATTTGAAATATTTTCTATCATTTCTATTTTTGAAATATAAATGATTTTACTTTTGATTTTATCTCTTTCTTCTTTTAACAATATTTCTTTACTTTTTCCTTTATATTCTGCATGTGACACAATTAGTGACCTTCTGCTTAATGAATCACAAAGTATTTTAAGAAATCCTGCACTAATAATATCCTTATTCTCTTCAATACATTTTTGTATAAATTCCAATAATTCTAATGCAATGGACCATGAAGGTATCTCAATTTCTGAAGTTATAATATCTAATTCAGAACAAAAATCATTAATACATGCAATTATTTTGTCTTCTAAATCTGTGAACTGATCAATTTCGTTACGTTTTTTATATTCTGGACCAAATTCATAATTAATACTTTTTACAAACTTGTTAAAAGTATCCTGATTTACATCTATGTCTGAAAATTTAAATTTTTTGTAAAGTTTTATTGCCTTTTCTTCAGGTGTTTCTTTATCAGTTTTTATTTTAGGATTCTTAATGTATTGTAAATCATACCAATTAGAAATATATTCTGTTGGGAAATCAAATAAGTCTTGTGGTGATGGCATCACAATAAATATGTTATCTACTTTATTTTTATTACAATAGTTATTAATACTTTTAAGTACCTTACCCATTTCTAAAGTATTATTCTCTATAAAATTTTTCCCTGTTTTTATTTCGTATATTAAATTCTCATTATTCAAATGTAAAAGTATATCTATTGAATAATTTTTATCACTAAAAGAATAATCAATAAATGCTTTGCGCAATTGACCATGAGATAAATATTGCAATATTTTCAATAATGCAAATTTATATTGATATGCAAAACCAAATCTTGCTTTATTAATAGATTGTGAATTCATGATTCTACTTCTTTCTCGACGATTTTTATTTCTTCATCGGTTAAGTCGTATAATTTATAAACCATCTGGTCAATTTGGCGTTCGTATTCCTTGACTTTTGCCTGTTTGGCAGAATTAGTCGAATAATCATCATCTTTGGTATTTGCCAGAATCTTATCTATAAGTTCAATAAATGGTTTTTGTTGTTGTTCGAAAATTTTAGGAATCGGAAGATTTTCAATGAAGATAGTAAATGCCCTGACTACTTCATTACCGAGTTGCGATGAAATCTGTTCGTAATAAAAATTTAACAACGAAGAATTTAAAACTGATAATAAATATCTATTTCCAGTATTAATAAAATAAGTTGTATTGTTTAAAAAATATTTTCCAGATTCATTGACAAAAGATAATTTATCTGCAATATCTTTATATATAATTTTCTCTTTTTCAAATTCTGGATAGTAATCGCAATCTCTTAATTCCCACCAATAATCCCCTTGATCATCTCTTTTCACAAGCCCCTTACCTTTACCCGTACTTTTTTTGAAAGAAACCAAATGTTGGTACACACCTGGATATGATTTTTCAAAATACTTTTCAGCATTTTCACTTTTTCGGTTTTTATTTGTCCATCCAGATTCTATTTTTATTAACCATAAACCTGCCCATTTGTAGTAATATCTGTCAATATCCCTGCCTCTTAAAATCGGCTTTATGATTTCAACAGATTTTGGGTCTTCGGTGCAGAGTTGTTTTTGCGTAGAAGTGTCTATAATAAACGCTTCATTGAATCCTATTACTATGCCTCTGTTTATCTTTACATCCCAGTTTTTAAGCGGTATTCCTATTTTTTCTATCTTCTTTTTGAGTGCCAACACTTTATTATCTGCCAAAGTCCAGCCAGAGTCAGAAAGTTCATTCTGTTTGATGGTCTGCTGTTTCTTATGCAAATATTCATCTAAATTTTCACCTGTAAAATCACTTTCAATGTTAATATAAGAAGCGGTATACTCGATTTGCGGTTTTGTCTTTTGAAACAAAAGAATATTGGTATCTACCATAGCAGTCTCAAATACTTTATGTCCTCCAAAATCAATCAGGTTAGTTACTTTTGTTTTGGCCTTGAGAAAGTTCCGCAATTTTTCACCATAGTTTGCTCGTATCCATTTGTTGCTGGAAATAAAGCAAGAAAAACTATTCAGAGCTAAGATATTGTAGGAAAGTTCATAAAAATAAGTATATAGGTCTGAAGTGGAATTATAAACTTGATATCCTGCTTTTTGCAATAGTGGTTTATATTCTTTTATATCTTCCTGTCGAATATATGGGGGGTTGGCGATAACTATGCCAAAACCGTCTTTAATGCCAAACATCCAGTCGGGATCAAACCAGTCACATTTTTCTTCGGAAAACGGATTCCACTGTGATAACTTTAATGTTTGAGAATTTCTGCCACCCCAACTTAAACTATGTTTAAACATCCGAGTTTGTACTTCTTGGAATTTCTTTTCTACTTTCTTTTTATTTTCACCAAAACTGCGCAAATATTCATCTCTTAATTCTTTCAATATTTTTATATCTTTATCGGACTCAAACCAGTCAAGCTGTTCTTCTTTTTTAAATAACTGCGGTTGCTTATTTTCAGTTTTTCCAAGCGGAACTTTTACTTTGTTTGGTAGCCCTATTAAACTATTTGCACAGACAAATTTGAATTCAAGGTTAGGCAAAGGTTCTATACCACGGTTTTCTTTGATGTCGTTTACTTTTTCATCCACAATTAGAGACAAGAAAAAACGGAGTTTTGATATTTCCACTGCAATAGGTTGTATATCAACGCCATAAATAGCGTCACGTATTATGCCAATTTTATGTATATAATTAAAATTATCAGATTTAAATTTTGTTTTAAGATCTTTTTGGAGAGTATTATCGCCGATTGATTCAAGTTTTTTGTCAAACCATTTTTGAGAATTAGGATCTACCTTCTGTAAAATTAATAGTATTTTTTGAAGCATGCCCATTGGGAATGCACCGCTTCCACAGGCAGGATCAATTATTTTTATTTTATCCAGAGCATCTACAATTTTTTCTTTTTCTTTGTTGTTTAAATTTATATTTTCATCTTGATATATAAGCAGTTCACTAATTTTTTTCTCATCCAACCCTGTTTTAGTTAAGAGATACTGCTTTAGGCTTTCAGCCACCATATATTCTACTATTGGACGTGGTGTATAATAACTGCCGGTTGATTTTCTGGCAGTTTCACCTGTTTCTGGGTTTATTTCTGCAAGCAGGTTTTCAAAAACCCTACCCAGCATTTCCGGATCAATAGATAGTTCAACATCTATGGAAGTGTTTTCATCAATAGTAAAATTATATGTCTCAAATATTTCAAAAAGATTTTTTAGCAATTTATCAGGTATTTCAAGATTGCCTATGTGCTTTGAAATTCCAAGTAATCCGGGTTCATAAAAATCATGTATATGTGGGTTAAATAATCCACCATTTAAAAATGGAATTTGATTCCATGGAATTGCTTCATATTTTTTTTCTCTTTCATTAATTGGCGTGTTTAATACTTCAAAAAATAACGGTTCAAGTATAGTATGATAATAATTTTTGTTTTCATTTATGGCATTTACCGATAATACTTCTTCGGGTAAGAGTGGTATGTTGCTATCAGAGTGTTTTTTCTTTAAAAACCAACAGAATACAAGTCGTCCAATAAGACGAACGGTAAATTCTTTGCGCAAAATGTCATCATTAGTAGATGGTAACTTTAAAGCTCCACTCCCGGCGTTAATAGATTTACTACCTATTTTGCGACTGCCACCAGCAAGATTTGTAAATACCTCTGCAATTTTGTTGTAAAATTCCTTGTTTACAATTTCTATAGAAAATCTGTTCTTTAAATCATCAAAATTTTTAATTCTTCCTTTATTTTCAAGATACTGTTCTGGTGTGTGCGTTTTAGCAGCCGGGCCAAGAAAAAATGAATATCTGCGTGGGTTGGAGTATTCTTTTGCTACACGGGTGTCTTCTAGTTTCAAATCTATCGTAGCTAATGAAAATCGGTAATTTGGTGAGTTCTTTGAATAGAACAATATTAGTGCTTTTTTTGTGCTGTATTTCGCCATTATGCGAAATGTTTCTTTGGATAGAGTTACACGGGGATCATTTTCGGATTCGTGATGAATTTCATATACTTTTAAATCAAGCGACAACACCTCGCCTAACAGTTCAATTTTCTGAATACGGTCTGGGTTAAATGTTAAATCAGTTAAGTTTATTATTTCTTTTGATATTTTGAAATCATTAGGCAGGAAATTGTCTTTTAGAAATTTGAGGAATGTATCTTGATGATATGGTTGACTAAAGTCCATTACTTAATTTCCTCTAAAAGTTGATTCTTCATTTCCTTTTCAGATGGTAACACTTTTTTAAGTTCAGCGGGAAGTTTTGTTGTTAAATTGTATTGTGATACGCCCATAGGATTTTTAACGCTTCTTAAAGC
This sequence comes from Elusimicrobia bacterium RIFOXYD2_FULL_34_15, assembly GCA_001800605.1. Taxonomy (GTDB): domain Bacteria; phylum Elusimicrobiota; class UBA8919; order UBA8919; family UBA8919; genus UBA9627. Next base: position 3,033 of record MGVS01000027.1, on the reverse strand, counting down.
GTATTCAACAGTTATATTGCTTTTATCGGCACAGAGGATAATTCCTATTGGAGGGTTTTCATCTTTCAGGCGGGTCTGCTCGTTTAGTAGATGTAGATAAAAATCCATTTTTCCGGCATATTCGGGCTGAAATCTGCCTGTTTTAAGTTCCACTGCAACAAGGGATTTAATTTTACGGTTAAAAAACAATAAATCAACGAAATATTCGGTGCCGTCTAATTCAAGCCTATACTGATTGCCGATGAACGAAAATCCCGAACCAAGTTCAAGTAGAAAATGTTTAATTTTTTCAATAAGCCGTTTTTCAAGTTCTCTTTCTAATACTGGTCTTGTTATTCCGAGAAAATCCAGGCTATAAACACTTTTCAGTGATTCATCCGCTTGTTCTGAAAGATGTACAGGTAAAGCTTTTTCAAAGTTGTGTTGTTTTTTTCTTAAACTTAATTGATATGCTCCGGCTTTAATTTGATTCAGAAGTACGTTCCTGGACCAACCCATATCACGCGATGATTTAATATAATATTCTCGTTCTTTAGCATCTTTTATCATTTGTAAAATAACAATATTATGTCCCCATGGAATTTCTCGCACAAGTTGTGCGAGTTTTAGATTATCTTTATATTCAAGATATAAGAGCCGCATACGCCACAAATTTTGCACGGAATAACCTGCAACCCCGTTAAACTCTACAGATAAATCAACCGCAAGTCTTTCAACAACCGCATTGCCCCATTTGTATTTTTCCTGACGCTCAACTATACCTCTACCAATGTCCCAATACAATTTAATCAACTGTTTATTTAATTGACGGCTTGATTGAATTCTCGCTGAAATAATTTTTGATTTAATTTCGTTTAAGAAATTCAAATAAGTTTTGTCCAGAATAATACGATTTTCACTCATAAATTATACTCCATTATATCAGTTCTTCTGCGAGTATTAAGCTTTCTTCTTCATCTTCTATTCTTCGCGCTTTTTCTATGATTTCTATTAAATATTTTTGTGATACTTCTCTATGTAATTCTTCAACATCTTTTTCAAGGGATTTTTCCGAGATTTGACGTATTTGTTTAGCATATCTTTCAGGTAATGCATCCAGTTCTTTTATTATATATTTTAAATCGTTGAAATAGTCCTTCTTATCTGGAATCTTTTCTTGTAAAACTTCTAATTTGTTTATTGATTCAGTTTTCCCTTTATCAAAAACTACCTGGGTTTTTTTGCTAAATAGATTGTTTTTAACATATTGGTAAATCGGTTCAAAGTTTTTACTTATTTTTTCCGATTTTTCGGTTACTTTTGATTCAAATAGTTTTAGTGCAGTTTCAGGACCTAATGTTGTATAATCTTCCTTTGAAATGCCAAGTTTGAAAGTGTATTCTTTCCCTTTTCGCGCAAATACAATGACTCCGGCTGTATCTTTCTTTTCTGTTCTTCTAATGCGAGCACGATGGGGAACTGCCATTGCCTTTTGTAATATATCTGGATGCTTATTTTTCAATATATCAAGTTCATTGCGATATTGGACATCCCATGATAGCTCTTCTTGATTTGCCATTGATTTTATAAATTCATCTTTGTAATAGGATTCCAATTCTTCGTCTGATGTTAATACTTTTATGTCAGTACCAAGTAAAGCATTAAATAATGAAATTTTTAATGTAGATATCTTTTTTATCCGTGTTTCTGCTTCACCAGTAGCCGTTGGAAAGAAATTATAGATAAAAAGTTCATCAAAAACCTTTTTATTTATACGATTAATACGTCCTACCCGTTGTATTACTCTTGTCGGATTGTATGGGATATCGTAATTAAATATAATACCTGCTTTGTGAAGGTTAAAGCCTTCTGAAATAGCATCGGTTGCAATAAGAATGTCGTAGTCGTCTTTTTGTATAGGATTACCGGCATCGAAATTTTCTTTAATTATTTTTTTGTTTGTGTCGCTTGAGTCCGCGGATGTATATTTAAATATTTTCAATTTATTTTTTAATTTATCGTTTAGATAATTTGCAGTATCTGAAAATTCGGTAAATACAACTATTTTTCTATTGGCTTCTTTTTTAAGTTGTTGTTTGATTTTTTTCTCAAAACATTCTAATTTTGGGTCATGTTTAATACCATCTTTAAACCATTCAGTGCGAATTTCTTTTAGTAGTTTTATATCTTTTTCAATATCTTTGATAAAAGTGTCTTTTAGCCATTCTTTTTTTATTATTTTAAGTCCTTTTTCATAATATTTCTTTAGTTGCTCGTCAAATGTAGCCGACTGGAGTTCTTCGTTCAAATCCTCGTCAGTTGATTGTTCAAGAATTTCTATGTCCGGCAGATCACCTTTTTTGTAAATTGGCACTTTCTCAAATTTATTATACCAATCACGCATGTATTCTGATGATTTTATTAGTGAATTTAAGGAATCGTGAAATGCTTTTACTGAGCTTTCAAATCGTTTGACTAACAACCTACGCATAAATTTTGCGAGGTTTGCCTGAGATTGTAAAAGCAGGTTTTCTTCAACACCTAATTCCTCGGCAACTTGTTTTTTATGCTCGTCTTTAAGATAATTTGTCGGTTTATATCTTGCTCCGAGAAATCCTTGTGTTTCATCTTCCGTGGAAGCAATTTTTTCAAGAGTTTTTTCGTAAAGTATACTAAGTTTTCCAAGCGGATAATCTAAAATTTCCGGGTCTTTAACTTTAGAAAATGCTATTCCCTGTTTTTTAAGGTCATCCCGGTATTCATTAATTTTTTCCAAATCCAATCGTGACCGGCGGATAACCAACGGAGCAAGTATATCACGGATTTTTTGTGCTAATATTTTAATCTCATCCTTCATATCCGACTTTTTTTGTATTTGTGATTTTTTTATTTCTTTATATTCCTTGATAAGTTCTTTAAATCTGTATGATAAATTATCCACTGTTTGTATTGTGGACCGAGCAGGTATTTGAAATAATCTTATCATTGAAAATATGTCCTGCGGTTGGTTGTTAAATGGCGTAGCGGTTAATAAAATTACTTTGTTTCCCTGGC
>MGVS01000026.1 GCA_001800605.1 Elusimicrobia bacterium RIFOXYD2_FULL_34_15 | reverse complement strand
TCTATAAACACCGAAAGTTTTTTTAATTGTGCGACGCCTACCGCTGCCTGCATGTCGGTTACTTTAAGATTATATCCTATATGCGAATATACATATTTATGATCGTAGCCAAACGGCAATTGACCAAACTGCTGGTTAAACCTCATTTTACATGTATTGTCATGACCGGGCTCACACCAACAATCTCTGCCCCAATCACGAAATGATAATATTATTCTGCGCAAAAGCGGATCATTAGTCACTACAGCTCCGCCCTCACCCATAGTAATGTGATGTGCAGGATAAAAACTAAATGTTGATATATGTCCGAAAGTTCCCGTAAATTTACCATTATACTTTGAACCTAATGCATCACAGTTATCCTCAATAAACCAAAGATTGTATTTCTTAGATAAATTTAATATTTTCTCTATATTAGATGGATTGCCTAAAGTATGTGGAACAAATATGACTTTCGTCTTTTTTGAAATTGCTTTTTCTATTTTATCTGCTTGAATATCATATGTCCCAAGTTCAACGTCAATAAATACCGGAACCAGATTATTCTGAATAATCGGATTTAACGTTGTCGGGAAACCGCAAGCTGTTGTTATAACCTCATCACCAGCCTTTAGTTGTCTTTCTTTTAAAAGAGGTGACGTTAACGCTGTTAATGCGATAAGATTTGCCGAAGAACCGGAATTGACCAAAACGCAACTCTTAACACCTAAATATTCTGCAAATCTTTTTTCGAATTCCTGTGCATATCTTCCAGCAGTCAGCCAAAAATCAAGTGCAGAATCTATTAGGTTTATCATTTCTTGTTCATCATAGATTCTACCAGCATAATTTATGTGACTTTTACCAGGAATAAATCTTTCTTTTTTCTTTTTTAAAGAACATATCCTTATTACATCCTTAAATATTTTTTTTCTAATACTTAAATCTGATTTCATAAATCAAAAATTCTCCTTTTTTATTTTGCTTCATAAAGCATCATTGAACCATCCGCTGTTTGTTTAACTTTTTTATAGTTTTCTGACAATTCGGTAAATATCACTAAATCAAACTTTTTAGGCATACTGTTAATTCCATAAAATATTTGCTTAATTTTCTTACTCTTAATTACTTCCTTTATCCTTTCCCATTGCAAAGTAGTCACCGCTTCTATTGTGCTACAAAAGGGTAAACCCGAATAAGTTCCAGTTAAACAATAAAGATAATCGTTATAATATGAAAATATCACGGTTTCATTGCCTTTCTTATTCTCTTTGATAAAATCAATTGTTTCAGAAAAATAAGGTGTTTGATTAGCCGTCGCCACCTCTTTGATATTATATTTGACCCATTTATACAAATCAGGCAACTTACTAAAAAAAGCTACTATACCATAAACTAAGATTATGCTTAAGAAAAACATTTTAATAAAATCATAACGGAATAAATTATTTTTAAAAACATATTTTAAATTATTTTTATTTATACGATATTTACCAGAAATATCATGTAACAAAAATGCCGCCAAAATTATTGCGGGATAAATTAGAATAAATAAATTTGACACTAAACTCCGGCCCTGGTAATATGAAAATATTCCGATTCCAAGCAATGATATGAAAAAATAATACCTATGCTCATCAGTTACTCTTTTTTTAATAAGAGCAACTAAACAAGAAAATAATACGACAACATAAATCAGCATAACTATATTCCATAAATCAAAGTTCCGCATCGGAGCCATATAAAATCCGAGAACAACAAAAAGCTTCTGCAACTCAACTATTTCAATCCAATTAGGTAGTTTACCGGTACGTAAATATGCAAAAATATTATATGTTAAAACGGTTAATGCTAAAGATATTCCCATGAACAATATATGCTTCATACTTTTTATTATTTTTTCTTTTATTGTTAATTGATTTATAGATATCGTATTGAAAATTAAAAAAAACAACCAAGCAATAACGATTGGAACACCAGTATCAAAATTCCATAAAAAACTTATTCCGCATAAGGATAACCCTACAATATACTTTTCTTTACTACTATTTTTAACATATTTAATTGCAAACCATATAAAAAACGAACCGAATATAGTTCGTATCGGCTGATACTGATAATAGGTATTGTTAACTCCACCGAACAGTATAATTGACACATAAAAAATATGAACAATACCTATCAGTGCAATCAATGATAATAAAGAATACCACGAGTCGGCTCCTAATTTTTCATTTAAAGCCATATACATAAACAAAAAAGATAAAAATATCAAAACTAAAAAATATATACTTATATTTAATATACTATGCCCAAATATTTTTGTAAATATCGCCCCAATATAAGGATATAAAACACCATATTGCGAAAACATATCCACTAAAATGGTCTTGCCGTTCGCTGCCTGGTTAACTGCACCTGCTATCATACTGAAATGGGCATTAATAAACGGATTTCTTATAATAATGTTATTAGTATGGAATTGGGTTATGGTTGTTGCCAATATTATCAAAACACCTGTAATAAAAAATGCTTTTGAATTAATGTTGCTAAATTTCTTATGGAATAACATTAACAAAATGAATAAAATTAATGCAAAACGAAGCCAATAATAATTAAGTGTAATCTTAAAAATCCAGCATTCAAAACCGGCTTCAGCGCCTTTAAAAATATAATAACCCCATAAAAACATTACTGCAACAACTATAATATTGAATGTCATATTAAAATAATTATTTGAATAAAAAGGAAAAAGAAATTTGTATTTCCCTTCAAAAAAAGACACTAATTTATATAAAACAACAAATACTATAGGCACATAAATTAAACCGAAAAGAAAACAGAATTTCTCAAAAGGTTCGGGTTTAAGAAAGCTGCTGTCTGCAAAATATCCTGCATATGAACTAATATCCGCAATAAACATTGAATTGCCTTTCAATAACCTACATATTAGATAGTAACTAAATATAGATGTTACCAATGAAATAAAAAAAATAAGATTTTCCTTATATTTACCAAACATTTTTTAAATGCCTCCCAACTGTATCTATTTGTTTAAAATTTCTTTTGATTCTGTAATAATACTTTCTACTGAAACAAATTTAGGCAGGTATCCCAGTTTTTGCGCTTTTTTACTTCTTGAATAATATTCGCTCTTTTTACCGGTAATAGAATAAACATTTATATTATTGTCAATTTCATATTCCAAATTATAATTCTTTTTAAAAAAATTCAGAATCTCAAATTTTGTAATCACTTTTTTACTATAAACATCAAACGCGTCATTTATATTTTTTTTATTCATGCATTTCCTAATCAATTCAAACAAATCTTTCGGATGCACAAAATCTCTGGTGATATTTTCATTGGAAGTTATAATTTTCTTTTTATTTCTTATACATGCTATAATATCAGTTAATAAATATCCGGAGTCCAGTTCTATAAATCTGCTAAAATAGCTAAAAACCCTTAAATCAACTATATTCAAATGTTCTAGAGATCTATGTTTTGCTTCAGAATAAAGCTTTGTAATCCCATAATATTCCGATTCTTTAATATTATTTACATTCCATTTCGAGAATGTTGAATAATTAACTGGTTTTGTAAAATCTGTTCCATAAACAGCACCGCTACTTATATTTATATATAACGTTTTATTATTATCATTAGTTAAATAATTAAGAATTATATTATCAAATTTTTCGGTTAATTTAAAAATATTTCCATTTGCCTTTTTTACTTTTTTAGGCGTACCCAATCCAACACAATTTATTATAACGTCATAATTATAATTTGCGAATTTTTCAAATGTATTTATTTTAGATGAGCTTTTACAGTTAATTTGTTTTAGAAAATTTCGCAGTTTTTTTAAATTTCGTGCGAACAAAAATAAATTATGTCTTTTTTCTTTATCGAAATTATAAATTAGCCCTTTTGCGATATGGCTTGTGGCACCCAATATTGCTATTTTCTGATTTGGCATATCCCTCATAATTTATTCTTTGATTGGTTTTGCAAGCATTTCATTCTTTAACTTTTCTATACTTCCGGAAAAAAATATGTCTTCATATGGCTTAACAATCATGTTTTTTTTAAATTCTTTTCTATCTAAAAAAGGATACATATCTTCCAATGGTTTCGATGTTATTGTGCCGTCGTGATGAACAACAGCCGTATTCGTAGGTATTACTAATTGGTCATCCAAGGATCTTATTTCACAAATAATAGAACTATCATAATTTAAAATTACATCAATTTTTTTCAACATCATTTCATTGTTCATAATATTGATATATTTAATTCCATACGCACCGGCAATTTGTGAGATTTGAGGAAAAGAGATTCCTGACCTTTTGCTTTCACATACATAGTTCTCATTAAAGAATCTCTTCTGAGTTTGTCTTATAGAAAGATAACCATTATTATTAATTACAAATATTTTTATTGGCAAATTATTTTGTATAATGGTTTGTAGTTCTTGAATGTTCAGCTGAAAAGAACCGTCACCGGTTATAGCAACCACTTCTTTATTCCCGGTTGCAACACTCACACCTATGGCAGCTGGCAGACTAAATCCCATAGTAGCTAATGCACCGGAAGTTATATACCGTTGCCCTTTTTGGATATTAATAGCTTGTGAAACTACATAGAATGCTGATCCTGCGTCAGAAATAATCGGAATTTGTGGTTTTAATCTTTTAGTTAGAACATCAACAAAATAGTAGAAATTAATCCCTTTTTTTACTTTTTTATATTCCAGCAAACATACGGGATATTTACGCTTCCAATAATTACACTTATTCAACCAGGCAATGAAATTACCTAATTTTCTGTTTTTAGTTGCTTGAAGTAGTTTTTGTAAGAATATTTTAGCATCCGCGTTTATAAATTTATCAATTTTAATTGTCTTTTTCTTATGCTCGTCTACATCGATATCTACAACTATTATCTTAGCTTCTCTTGCAAATAAACTATATTCATGCCCTACAACTGAAACACTTAACCTGCTACCTATACTTAATATTAAATCGGAATTTTGCATAGCAAAATTACCGGCTCTTGTACCTTTAGTCCCAATTCTTCCTATATAGTTTTTATGCTCGGTCTCAACAACATCTATACCCATAATAGGGGTTACTATAGGAATATTATGCTCTTTAGCAAAATTAATTAATTCATCACAAGAATTGGAAATCCTTATGCCATGCCCTGCAATAATTATCGGCCTTTTGGATTTCTTTAGCGATTCTATGACAATTTTTATTTCATTTTCCTGAGGATTTACCTTGTAATATTCGGTATCTAATTCCTCGGGATTAAACATATTGAGAGATTCATCTTCTATAACTGCACCCTGAACATCAAGCGGAATATCCAACCATACAGGTCCAGGCCGACCAGATTTTGCCAAATATACTGCTTTTTCCAAATGATATCGTATTTTTTCAGGTTCATTAATCACTGCTGCATATTTTGTAATTGACTCGACTATTGGTAAAATATTAACTTCTTGAACTCCAAATTGCCTTAATTTTGGAATTTTGGAATTGTAAACTGTTTGCTGCCTTTTAGACTGTCCTGATATAAATAAACAAGGAGCCGAATCCTGAAAAGCACCGACTACTCCGGTTATTGTATTTGTTGCACCTGGACCACTGGTAACCAAAACCACGCTTAATTCACCTTTAAATTTTGCATATGCCTCAGCAGCCATAGCTGATGCCTGTTCATGGTGATTACAAATATATTTGATTATCTTTGATCTACCGACAGCATCTACCAAATGCATACATCCCCCACCGGATAACATGAAAATGTGTTTAATATTATTTTCTTCCAGAAATTTAACAACATAATTAGAAAGTTTCATCATTTTTTCATCTCCCTAAAATAAGACGCTCTGTCAAAACTTTGACTTTTTTGTTTTTTATTTATATAATTCATTGACGATAAAATAATTAATAAATTATATTGTTACATTTTATAAAAAATTATGTTTAATTTTACTGTACGAATCATAAATTATTGCAGTATCAACCTTATATGTAATAAACTGAATTCCTATTTCTTTAAATCTTTTTAAATCATCGGTATTATGAATCATACAACCTGCAGATTTACCATTTTTTCTTATTTTATCAACCGCCTTTTCCAAAGAACTAATTACTTTTTTATTTGTCACATCACCAGGAACACCCAATGAAACAGATAAATCATATGTGCCTATATAAACAACATCAATTTCACTATCAGAAATAATATTTTCTAAATTTTTCAAAGCATTAACACCTTCCAGTAATAAACCTAACATATTTTTTTTATTTTGTTCGCTAAAATAATTTGATGCAACAGAACGGTATGAACCCGCCCGAATATACGGATTAAATCCCCTCTTTCCTAAAGGTGAAAATTTACTATATGAAACTACTTTATCTTTATCCCTTACACTCTCTATATGTGGAACAAGGATTCCGGACGCACCAATATCCAAAGCCCTTAGGATATCAGATTCATCATTGCGCGAAACTCGTATTATAGTTTCGCAATTTTCACATTCTGCAGCCATGATCATTTCTTGAGCAATTTTATAATCCATTGCTCCGTGTTCCATATCTATTATAACAAAATCTAAACCTGCTTTTGCAATAACATTTATTACTGCCGGACTCGGTAACTCACACCATGTTCCTATTACAAATTTACCTTCTTTTAGTAATCTTTTAATCATCGAAAACATGTCCTCCAGTATTATCAAAAAGATAGTGATTGATCCTTTGCTTTTTTTGTAGCAATATCTATTGCAACATCAACAATAAAATCTTCCTGTCCAGCAACTATTTTTCTACGACCTAATTCTATAAAAATATCCCTTGGGTCAACTTTAAATCTTATAGCAGCTTTTTTAACATTATTTGCAAAACCGGAAAAAACACCGGCAAGACCACTTATTAAACTCATTGATGTTATCTCCTGCGGTACCTTCATCATTTTTGCAACTACATTATCGCTTGCATCCATCAATTTATATAAATCCAGTCCTGTATCAATATTTAATTTGGATAGAAGACCTGCCAAAACTTCGAGTTGGCAATTACCGGCTCCTGCACCAAAACCTCGAATAGTACCATCAATGATAGTGGCACCTGACTCTATTGCTATAAGAGAATTTGAAATTGCAAGACCAAGATTATTATGAGCATGAAATCCAACCCTAATATTTAAATGATCGACGAAACATTTGATAGTATCTGATACTAATTTTGGAACCGAAGCTCCTGCAGAATCCATCAAAATAACACCTTGTGCACCATAACTCTGTATTTTTAACGCCTCTTCTAAAAGCTGTTCTTTATTTGCCATATGGTACATCATTAGTACACCATATGCTTCTTTTCCTTTTGTTCTTATGTATTCAATATGCTGTTTGGTAACATCCGCCTCT
>MGVS01000025.1 GCA_001800605.1 Elusimicrobia bacterium RIFOXYD2_FULL_34_15 | reverse complement strand
TTGAACCTACAGGTTCAAGTAAACTTACACATAATATTTTACATTATCACATTGGAAGGTAATTGGCATGACTATTCAAATGCAAACCTGCCCGTCTAAGTTTTATTGTCATTGCGAAGCCGATAAAATCGGCTGTGGCAATCTCGTTTCTGACGTACCTGTGCCTGCCCGACCTGACGGAACCTGTCCCCTTTACTCCTTTTCTCCTTTTCTTACTGTCCTGCCGTTGCCAACCCGGGGTTGGCAATGGCTTAGTGAATTAAGTGTCGTGTTTCAGAATTCCAGAATTAATTAGGTGTGACACCATTATTACCTATACTTTTCGTTTATACTTCTCTATCATTAATGGAATAATTTCACGGGCATTGGCTACCATATCTGCTTCCTTCTCATCAAAAAGAAACGGTCTTAAAGATTCTGCCATACTACGCAACTCTGCTTGTGAAATATTATTAATACTCTTAACAATAAATTCCAACGGATCATCCTTAATACCCAGTACTTTTAACACATTTGTATTAATCGGAAATTTATTAGAAAGCATAAACATCAAATCATAAACATGCCTTCCTCTTTTCTTTTTCGAAACAGCGTCGATCTTATCGGCAAACAACGCTCCTTTTTCCGTACAAATATACGGAAAAAATTCCCCAAAACCCGAAACCACCTGTGTTTCACTTTTTAATTTCCACTTTGGTCTGTTTGTCTCAACCTTAATGGTAATACCTTTTTGTTTGGAATACCTTGAAACCACATTATAAATATTTTCCACTCCGGGGAAAACCAAATTTGCGCAGAAAATATTTCCCCAATGCTTATAATTTAATTCAGCTTTAAAACCTAATTTTTTTAAGTCATTTATTACTGTTTTAAGTAAATTTTCGAATTCAATTGCGGATAGTGTTTTTGTATTATAATCTAAATCTTCAGAAAATCTCTTTAACCCATGTACAAGTCTCAGATAAGTTCCGCCGGTAAAAAACAATTTTTTTCCATACTTATTTCTGCTAATCTCTTTTAAAATCAATACCTGCAGATACTCACGCAAAATACCTCTTACCTTTGTATGAGGCATACCTTTCTGCTTGGCATTATCAATCAATGCTTCATAAGTAAGCATATAACTCCTTAATATTTAAATTGAACAACTTTGCATACTTCTCAAGCTTGTTCTTGCGCAATTGTACAGCTTTAAAATCTATTCTTTCTTCTTTAAAATCGATTTTCTTTCCATGAAGTGTCTTAAAATATAAATAATCAATAACCGCCTTTTCAGGTTCCGCCATAAAAACCTCAAAACCTCTAATCTTTTGAATAAAATATCCATTAAACGCAAAGGGCTGAACGCTTCTATAAATAAAAAGGCCATGTTTATTAGTAAATCTTCTTGTTGGCTTAGAAGTAATAGAGGTTACTCCCATTGAAACTTCTGGAATAATACTATAATTAGATAACGCTGTTTCCAAAGAAATATATGAAGGTGAATAAAGCTTGTTTGCAATATACAAGTCAGGAATAGAAAAATCTTTAGGAAATGTCATCTCATATAAACCATTTTTTAAACTATAAATCCAGCCCTTTCTATTCCACCTGTAAACAAGTTTTTTAATATTTTCCTTGGTTTCATACGGATAAAAAGACATAATGTCGTTTATTGAAAACACATAATATTTATTTTTTTCTATAATAGAATAAAACTCTTTAAATGTCATTACAGTATATGCCTCTATATGTCCACTATCTGAAATATAGTATATAGTATAATTATATTTTTGTCAAGCTAATTTTTTTCGAGTACTGCCCACCATTGAAACATTGGCGAGGTCTCGCCCTTTGGGGCGGAGATGCCGAAAAAAATAGTCCTGAGCATCTTGTGGTGAGCACATTCGACAAGCTCAGTGTAGACTCTACCGAACCAAGTCTAAGGATTTATTTTTTTCTTTTTCTATTTATTAATTAATATAAGTAGCCGCAGAGCGTAGCTCTGCTTATGTTGTCATTGCGGGAGACTTGTTGGCTCGCGGAAATCTCGCCTTACGGGACGCAGGAATCCATCCTTTGTTGTCATTCTCGAGGTCGCCGTGGCGACCGAAGGATCTCTTTCTTATTCTTCTAATTGAAGCTTAACGCCAAACTCGCCGTCTTCGATTTTAACTATTTCAATAGGGAGTCCTTTTTCCATTAAACTAAGACATGTATCAAATAATTCAATGGTTGCTTTTTCTTTCTTTGGCAACAAATCGAGATTTCCATTGTATGATTTTTCTAATTTTTCAACAATTGGTTCAATCTTTATTTTGAAAAACTCTAAAAGTATAGCTTGTTGTTTTGCTATTTCTGTATCCTCACTTAACAAAAACAAATTAAACTTATTTGAAAGTTTTTCTTGTATATGTCTAGCAAATTCTCTCGTATTCTTCTTCATTTTTTTCTCCTTTTCTTACCTGCCCTGCCAAGTCCCAACCCCGTTGTAAAGGCTCTGGCATATTTTATCCAGTCTTTGATGTCATCCTTGAGGTCGCCAAGGGCGACCGAAGGATCTCATTATTGTTGTAGTTGCAGAACTGTCCGCCGAAGGTACGCCTGTCGAAATGTAGTTGCCAACCTTGGTTGGCTGTTAAATAGAGTAATTTTCCATTCCCAATCCCGTTGTAAATTTAGCCAGTCCGATCCCGTTGTAAACCTCGCCAACGAATCCTTGTCCGCCAAAGTTTTAGTGGCGAAAGTGGCGGGCATCGGAAGTGGCGAGATTTTTTTTGTCTGTCATTCCCACGAAAATGGGAATCCAGTCTCATCTTGATTTATCTGATTAAACGGCTTGAACGATTGGAACATTTTAATCTGCTTGAACTGCTTAAACAGTTTAAACTATCCCGCATTACATTACAGGTATATTTTTTATATCTAAAATTTTGCATAGCCGTAATAATGTTTCAATTGTAATATTTTTCTTACCTTTTTCTATCGCAGAAATATCTGGCTGCTTAATTCCACTCCTTTTGGATAAGTCATTCTGACTTATCCCCTTTTCAATTCTATAATCTTTAATCATATTGCCGATTTGTGCAACACTTTTTGACGGCTCACCGACTGTCTTCTTTTTCTGAATTCCGGCAAGCTCTTCATAAACTGTTTCCCACCATGCTTTAAATTCCGGTGCTTGCTTTGTTTTTATCCAGTAACGTCTGATATTTGGCCAGAATTTAATAAAATTTTCTTTAGAAATTAACGAAAACACTTCTTTAGGTTTATCACATCGCGATAGTATTGTAACCATTTTCTTGCTAAATTCAGGATGGTATGGGTTATCTAATATCTTTTCCGTTTCCCTAACAGCTTTATCATTCAAACTCCAAAAATATTTTTTTATATTCATATTTCTATCTCTCCACCAATAAATTTCTTTATTTCATTGTCAATATGATTAAGCATATCTAAACTATTAAATTTTTTTTGATAAATATCCAAATCCATAACCCCTATTTTTAAGTCTAATCTTGAAAAAGAGCGCCACCACTGAACCATGCCCCGCTGTTGTCCCCTTGGTAAATTCTTAATAAATATATGTAATGGTTTTATCTGTTTAGACAACATATAGACATCAAAAACATCTCTTGCTTCATTTCTGCCGGTTGCTATCTGTTTTCCAAAACCATCTTCCATTGTGTAAGTTCCTGCTATTGCAAAGATCTTCTGCGCATAAATATTTTTAACATCATATACCGGTATATTATTAAATTTTTTAACTACAGGCTTTTTGAAAAAAACATCTTCTACAAAATCAATTTTTAATTTTATATCCGGTTTTTTTGAACCAATAGTGTAAAAACGGACTTTTGCATGTCCTGCGGCAATAAATTCATTTTCAAATTTTATCTGAAGATTCAATTTTTTCTTTAAATCTAAGATTATATTCTCTATTTCCCCTATATTGTATTTTGGTGAAAAGAAATCAAGGTCTTTCGAAAATCTGTGTTTTAAGTAAAAAAGTTCTAGCGCGGTGCCGCCTGCTAAAGCGAATGTTTTAGTAGCTTTTGAAAATACGTCCAGTACGTTTAGTTGCATTTCACGAAGCATTGTATTCATTGTGTTTACCTATAGTATATATGCTATATCCAATATAGATTATAAACTATAATGTGTATTTTGTCAAGGGGAATCTTTAAATAGGTATTTTTTTTGGAACGTTTTAACTGTCTTACTAGAACACAACTGAAAATGAGAATCACATTCATTTACATACTGTTGTAATATTTACATCAAATGTTGTATAACATACAACGAAAGAAAGATTTTCTTGCCTCCGCCAGTAGGCGGATGTAGCCGCAGATAGAATCTTTGCTTCCAATGTCATTGCGAAGCCGATAAAATCGGCTGTGGCAATCCCGTTGTAGCCGTCATTCCCACGAAAGTGGGAATCCAGTCTAATAACCAAAAAATTCAAGCAAGAAGAATTCCCTTATTTACCCTTCTCACCCCTTATTATCCCTTCTTCAGATTTCTTTTTACTCACTAAAAATGTCTGCACCATTTACTGTCGTCATTCCCCGTAACAAGTCCTATGAATCTGCCAATAACAATGCGGGATTGAATAGTGTTTTTTTTTCCAATCCCGCATTGGAAACGGCATATCAGCCAAAATCCCATTCCCAATCCCGTTGTAAACCTCGCCAACGAATCCTTATCCAGCGTAGCATAAGCGAAGTTGGAAGTGGCGGGTTTTTCTTTATTTTCAAATTTTAATTAGAACCGCCCCAATTTATGCAACCTCTTTCTCAAAATAGCTTTTGTTATCTCTAACGCAAAAAATATAATAACTCCGAAACCCGTCATTATTCCAACATCAGACATAGACGGTATAATAATTCCAAATGCATTACGAACCGCCGGAATTTGAATCAATAAAACAATAAGAATAATCTCCCAGAAAACAGCAATAACAAGCCATTTATGCGGTGGTACTTTAAAAATACTATAAATAAGTGAACGGCAGTTTAAAGCAACAATAAGTTCAATAACAATAAACAGGAAAAAAACCATAGTCCTAGCATGATTTAAATCATAAATCCAATGGTAAAAAACAAAAAACAAAAATGGAACCTCAATAACAACTGCTCTCAAAAGAAAAGTAGTTACATCCAGCGAAAAAACACTTTCTTTCGGATTTCTTGGCGGTCTTTTCATAATATCAGGTTCAGGCGGTGCTATCCCAAGGGCAAGTGCAGGAAGCCCGTCAGTAGCTAAATTTAAATATAAAATAGCTGCCGGAAGAAGCGGCAAAAATTCCGGCCCCGAAACTATAACTACTCCCCCAATGACAATAACTTCTACAAAGTTACACTGCAAAAGATAAGCAAGATACTTCTTTATATTATCATAAATCCATCTGCCCAATTCAATAGCTTTAACAATAGTAGCAAAATTATCATCACTTAAAACCATATCAGCTGCTTCTTTTGTAACCTCAGTACCCGTAATACCCATTGCAATTCCGATATCTGCATGCTTAAGCGCAGGTGCATCGTTAACACCGTCTCCGGTCATTGCTACTATATCGCCTCTCTTCTTCCATGCGTTTACTATCTTCAACTTGTCCATTGGCGATACCCTTGCATAAACAGACACCTTGTCAACTATCCGTGCAAACTCTTCGTCAGAATATCTTTCCAGCTCTTCACCGGTTAAAACCATATCCCCATCTTTATAAAAACCAATCTCCTTTGCAACAGCGACAGCGGTAAGTTTATGATCGCCTGTAATCATAACAGGCTTAATATGAACTTCTTTGCAAATCTTAGTAGCTTCTATTGCTTCTTCCCGCGGCGGATCCATCATACCCACAAGTCCCAAAAACACCATATTATTTTCAATAACATCTTCTTCGTATTTTGTACCTTCAGTAATCTCTTTATAACACAAAGCAATAATCCTTAATGCATCCTTTGCCATATCTTCATTTGTCTTTAAAATTAATTGCATTTCATTTTCATCTATATTTATTGTTTTATCTCTATATAAAAACTGCGAACATCTCTTTAAAACAACTTCAGGCGCACCTTTAATAAACGCCAACTTTTTTCCATTTTCCATTTGATGAATAGTTGTCATCCTCTTTCTCTCGGAACTAAAAGGAAATTCATGTATCCTTTGATTCTTAGTCTTAACTTCATTTACATTCACATTATTTTTTGCAGCAACCACAAGAAGTGCACCTTCTGTAGAATCGCCTTTAATAGACCATTTCTTATCTTTTTCATAAAGCTCGGAATCATTACATAAAATCCCGGACTTAAGCAAAAGCTGAAAAGAATTATTATCTATCTTATCTAATCCATTAAATTGTCCCGATGGTTCATATCCCGTACCGCTTACCTCTAAAATATTATTTTGCGTAAAAATCTTTCTGATAGTCATCTCTCCCTTTGTTAAAGTTCCTGTCTTATCAGAACAAATAACAGTAACAGAACCCAAAGTTTCAACAGCCGGCATCTTTCTAACTAATGCATTTCTCTTTGCCATCTGATGCATACCAATTGCAAGAGAACCTGTAACAATAGCTGCCAAAGCTTCAGGCACAGCTGCAACAGCAAGAGCAATACCAAACATAGTAATCTTAATAACAAAATCCATCTCTATCTTGCCGCTCGAAAATTCTCTAATCATGCTAATTGCTACAACAAGCACGCATATAGACACGGAAATAACACTAAGCCATCTGCCGATCTCTTGTGTCCTTTTTTCGAGAGGTGTTTTCTCAGTCTTAACCGTTGTCATCTCTTGTGCAATCTTGCCGAATTCAGTATTCATACCGGTCGAAGTAACAACAGCAGAACCCCTGCCGTAAGCGACTGTAGTTCCGGTAAAAAGTATATTATTTCTATAGTTAACCTGTACATTTTCAGGCAGTTTATTTTTATCTTTATTTACGGGGAACGACTCGCCTGTCAAAGGTGATTCATCGCACTTTAATGAATGGCTTTCAATAATCCTTGCATCGGCAGGTATTTTATCGCCTGCTTCAAGAATTAAAATATCGCCCGGAACAAGTTCTTTTGACAGCACTTCTTCTTCCTTGCCATTACGCAAAGCTGTTATTGAAGGAGAAAGCATCTTCTTTAAAGCATCCAATGCTTTTTCTGCACGAAATTCGTTTACAAAACCCAAAATTGCGACAAAAATAACTATAATGCCTATAATACCTGCATCGATATATTCACCTATCAAAGCCGACAGAATAATAGCAATAATAAGGATAATAACAAGGATATTATTAAATTGATTCAAAAAAATAGTAAAAGGAGAAATCTTTTTTGCCTTTCTTAATTCATTAAATCCGTATTCCTTAAGTCTTTTATCAGCTTCATCCTTTACTAAACCTTTTTTACTATCGGTTCCAAGCTCCTTTAAAACTTCTTCTACATCCATAGCATGCCATGAAAATTCTTTCATAAAACTCCTTCGTAACAAAAAAACATCTTTTTAATATTAGATGTTTAAAAATACTTTTTGTTTCAAGTTAGTTATAATATCCTGCATTTATATCCAGTCTTGTGTCCCCGGAATTCATGTTTCTATCATATAAGATTTAATAAATTTTTCTATTGCATTTACAGTTTCAGCTTTGAACTTGGGTGAGCTTTGAGCAATCCACATAGTAAAATCATAAAGTTCCTTAGTGTCAACTTTTAACCATTTGTTATTTTTAAACAAAAATAAAAATAAAGAAGTCATTGCAATTCTTTTATTGCCATTCTGAAACGGATGATTTTTAACCATAAGATAAAAAAGAATACTTGCTTTTGAAACAAAATCTGGATATAGCGATTTACCTCCGAAACTCTGAAAAGGTGTAGCCAAACAACTTTCTAAAATATTAGGAAACCTTGTAGAAAAATCCGGTATCGGCTCATCGTATGACATCATATTTTTTGCCAAGCTATGTGCTAAATATTCCACTTCTTTTACTGTTATTTGTTGCATTATTTATTACCCAAAAGTTTCAAAACTTCTCCGTATTCTTTAACTGTCTTTTTCACAGCTTCATCAATCTCCGACTTATCTTTAACTCCCAATTCCTTCCCAAGAATATTTGAAATATATTTAATTGGAATAGCAAAATTTCTACCTATCTTTGTAGCTTTAATTTTATCGTTCTTAACCTTCTTATAAACAGCTATTCTGCTAATACCAAGCATTTTAGCCATCTCCGGAATGCTGACATATTTTTTCTTATTAATGGTATTATTCATAAAATAACTCCTTAAACTTACCAGGATTCTAAATATTGTTAACCGATTAGGTTATGGTTAACATATGTTAACCGCGCACATATAGGTTAACATAAGAATTAATGTTTGTCAAGGAAATGGATGATATCCTAAATTTTTTTATTTTGTAGCCGCAGAGCCTGACTACCGTAGGTAGTCGTAGCTCTGCTTACGGTGTCATTTCCCATATCAAGACGCAGGAATCCGCCTATAACAATGCGTGATTGAATTACTGTCTTTGAACAATCCCGCATTGGAAACAGCCTATCTGCCCACTTACGATTCCGTTGTAAACCTCGCCAACGAATCCTTGTCCAGCGTAGCATAAGCGAAGTTGGAAGTGGCGGGCATCGGGAATTAATTAGGTGTGACCCCTTTTATCCTTTTATCAATGTGAATGCTGTAATGCATACTTATCTAAAAGATTTCTTATCATTTTTTGATATTTCGTATGATAATGCTTAGCTTCCTTTTTAAAATACTCTATACTCGTTTTACTTAATGAAATTGTTACTTTTACTTTTTCTTCGGATATAACTAATTCTTCGGGTGAAGGAAGTTTGTCCTTGACTCTTACCATTTTTCCAATCGGCATATCATTATTAATCATTCTTCTCATAATATCTTACCCCCTTTCTCCAATAACGACGCTGTTAAGAGTTTAACTTCTCGTCGGTAAAATCAATTATCAGAAACTTGATTTACCCC
>MGVS01000024.1 GCA_001800605.1 Elusimicrobia bacterium RIFOXYD2_FULL_34_15 | reverse complement strand
AAAAACATTTTACAAAAGGATGCTGATTTAAGCAAGTTTTTTTATACTAAAATCTTATCCAAAAAAAATGGGTAATGTCGTGATAAGTTAAAAGTAAAAAGTTAAAATTATTATAATCATATTTATGTAAAAAGGCATGGTGGAAAAATGACAAGAAAAAGGGGTAAAATGCGCGGAGCTCGGAACTGCGTACCGAGCGAGCACATAATCCCTTAACCTTAAAAATATTCAAATAAACAAATACTGCAGAGTAAAATTATATAAAATTGTGTTTTATAGCCAAAAAGAGTAGGTAGAAAAATGACAAGAAAAAGGGGAATTTTGTCATTTACATGTTTTTAACATTTTATTATAATATCTTAAGGGAATCAATAAACTATGAATATTTTTGGTGCACTTTTTGCCGGAACGGTATTAGTATTAAATTTATTATTACCTTTAACTAAAACCAAAAATTTTAATTACTGGTTTGAGAGAGGACTTAATTCTTCAAGTTCCAGCGAACAAATAGATTGTTATACTGAAGCAATAAATTCTTGGAAAGATTCAATCGGGGTTGAAAAAAAATCTGAGGCGTTTTATGGCCGTGGTTTTGCATACACATCAAAGAATCTATTTGATGAAGCGATTGCTGATTATGATATTGCGATTAGCTTAAATCCAAAATATGCGGAAGCGTATGCGGGACGCGGTAACGTTTATTATCGCAGAGGAATGTCAAATAAAGCCGTAGATGATTATACAAAAGCGATTGAGCTGAAACCGGATTTTGCAGGTGCTTATAACAATCGTGGGGTTGCATATGATGATGCAGGATTATTTGATAAGGCAATCAGCGATTATACCAGGGCTATTTTATTAAAACCCGGATATGCGAATGCATATCATAACCGTGGAATTACATATTACAAAAAGGGTGAGGAAGAAGAAGCAAAAATTGATTTCGCAAAAGCGAAAGAAAACGGATATATATATTTGCAGAATATTACAGAAGCAGAACTGCTTTTAAAGTAATGAGATTGTTCAAAAACAACAATCTCTGATTTCAACGATTAAAAAGTAAGATTACACAGATTAGATGACGACGTTTAGTATCTGTGTAATCGTTTTTAAAAATCTGTGTAATCAGATATAATGTAATTATATCGGGAGATAAAATGTCAAAAAAGAAAATAATGATTGTAGATGACGACCAGGAATTTTTAGATGAAATAAAAGAAGTTCTTACTTCAAGCGGATATGAAGTTGTGACTATAAATGATTCATCTTCAACTTTTGAAATGGTAACAAAAGTCAAACCGGATGTTATCTTGTTGGACTTGAATATGCCTACCAAAAGCGGGTTCGAAGTTGCTTCCGAGCTTAAATATTCTTTATTAACCAAACATATACCAATTATTGCAATAAGCGGTTATTTAAAAGATGAACATTACATTTCTTTAATGGAAATCTGCGGTATCAAAAAACGAATTGAAAAACCGATAAATCCTCTCGATATAATTGCCAAAATAGAAGGATATTGAAATCTATTTTTACCTCTGGAATACCTCAAATATAAAAATCAAATTGATAAATTTAATTTTGACATTTTTTGGATTTGAATCCAAATATTAAAAATAGCATCAATAATAGCTAGGAACAAAATTGAAGCATTACACCGGTATTTGCCGGGATAGAGTTTTGCGGAGGCAAATTCAATGAGAAAAAAGATTATTAAAAATATGTTTTCGGCAATTTGTTGTATAAGTATGTTTATAACAGGAACTAGAATATTAAATGCCGAATATTCTCACAAAGTATTAATAATATCATCAGATAAAAGTAGATTTAGTGATCCGGTGATTTCTAGGGTAATAAACTTACTAAAAAAAGAGGGATATTCTTTAAAGTTAAGTAGCCAAGATGAACTTTCAAATAAAACAGCTAAGAAATTTGATGCGGTGTTAATAATTAATAATATTTACAAAGGTCAGAAAAACCGGAGTATTAGAGTTTTTCTAGATGAAAGTGGGCAGAAAAAAATAGTATTATTTAATGCTGTTGGCAGTACGTATTGGAAATCCGCAGATAAACCCACCCAAGATAAATCTGACGAAATAGCTAATAGTTTGATTGAAAAAATAAAAGCAGTAATAGGGGTTGTGAGATAGTGGGATTGTGGGATAGGGTCAGGTGAACTCCAAAAAGAAATTAAAATCGTACCTCAAGCTCAAACAAAATAAGAATATAATTTTGTCCTACCTCTTGACGTATGCCTAAAACTTTCCTATAATCAACCGTTAAAGAATGTTAGTGGAGTTTCTATAATTAATTGGGTTTTTAGAGTTTGTAGTTGCCAAGCTCGCTTGGCGGTTTATTGTGTATGTTGATAGAATCGCTTAGCAAGCTAAGCAACTACAACGACTCACTAGACAACGTTAAAACCCTATAACAGTAGGACTCAATAACTCAATAACCTGACTTTTATCAAGGAGATTTTTATGAATTGGACTATTATTATTTTAGTTGGAACCCAGGCGCTATATACTGTAACTGATTTAATGGGCCGGTTATATATGCGGAAATATGGTTTTACATTAACTGCATTTATATCATTATGGTACGGAATGTATATTTTACTTAAAATAATTGCAAGTTTCGGGCAGTTATATGTTTTTACGTCGACAGAGTTGGGTAAGTCAATGGCTTTATTTGGAGCGGTGTCAATAATACTTTCAAATGTTCTTGGGTATCTCATTTTAAGTGAAATTTTGTCATTAGGGGCATATATCGGAATAACATTAGCGGTATTAGCATTCATAGTGTTAGCAATAATATAAAATATGGAAAAAGATAAAAATGTTGTAAATAAAAAAATTGCATTAGTTGCTGCAGTTATAGGTTCGTTTATTACACCTTATATGAGTTCAGCAATTAATGTTGCACTTCCTCCTATTGGAAAAGAATTCTCTATGCAGGCATTTCTGTTAAGCTGGATTGCTACCTCCTATATTCTTTCAGCGGCGATATTTCTTGTCCCAATCGGTAAAATTGCAGATTTATATGGCAGGAAAAAGATATTTTTATACGGAGTAATAAGTTATACTTTTTTTTCATTGCTGTGCGGAATTGCTACGTCTTCAACCTCGCTTATAATATTTAGAGTGATGCAGGGTATCGGAAGTGCAATGATATTCAGCACCTGTATCGCGATTTTAACGTCACTATTCCCCGCAGGTGAAAGGGGAAAAGCATTAGGAATTAGTTCTGCTTCAACTTACTTAGGATTATCTTCAGGACCTGCATTGGGGGGATTTTTAACATATCATTTTGGCTGGAGAAGTATTTTTTTTGCAAACATCCCATTTGGTTTAATATTGATTTTTCTTATTATATGGAAGTTGGATGGCGAGTGGGCTGAAGCAAGGGGTGAAAAATTTGATTATCTTGGTTCTATAATTTACAGTATTGCCCTTATGATGATAATGTTTGGTTTTTATCTGTTGCCGGCATTAGCGGGTAAATGGCTGATTTTACTTGGCATATTTGGTATTTTATTTTTTATATGGCTAGAAATGAGATTAGTACATCCGGTTTTGCATATCGATTTATTTAAAAAAAATAAAGTATTTGCATTTTCAAATTTAGCAGCGCTAATCAGTTATTGTGCAACTGCTGCCATAGGTTTCCTTTTAAGTTTATATTTACAATACGTAAAAGGACTGAACCCGCAAACAACAGGTTTTATTTTAGTAGCTCAACCGATTATGATGTCGGTGTTTTCACCTTTTGCAGGAAAACTCTCAGATAAAGTAGAGCCGAGAATCGTAGCTTCTATCGGTATGGGTTTGACGGTAATCGGGCTTTTGTTTTTTACAAGACTGAATGAAAACACCAGTATTTTATTTATAATTTTTGGATTATTAATTCTTGGTTTGGGTTTTGCACTTTTTTCATCGCCGAATGTAAATGCGATAATGAGTTCTGTCGAAAATAAATTTTATGGTGTAGCTTCAGCGATGCTTGCAACAATGCGGTTAATAGGATATATGTTAAGTATTGGTATCGCTATGTTTTTATTCGGATTATATGTAGGTAATGTAGAAATAAAACCGGAGCATTATTCAAATTTTCTGATTAGTATAAGAGTTGCTTTCGTGGTGTTTGCAATACTTTGTTTTGGCGGGATATTCGCATCACTTTCTAGGGGCAAAATTCGGTAACGAGTAATGAGTAACGGGTAATGGGTAATAGGTAGATAGGAAGAAAGATAACAACGGTCTCGCCCCGATGTATCGGAGGTGGAAGAGGTGGAAAATAACAGGATTCAGGATTTAGAATATTGAGTAAAGATTTATTAATATTTAACTTTTTACTCGTTACTCGTTACTCGTTACTCGTTACCTATTACCCGTTACTCGCTAATTAATTTTAATTTTTCTTGAGAACTTTGAACAAGTTCTTTTTTATTTAGAATATCTGCAACCCGGATTATATTTTGTAAATCTTTTTTCATTCTATCTTTTGCACGAAGTTTTTCATTTATACCGTAAGCTCTCTGGAAATATTCCAGTGCCTCAGAATAGCGTTGCATTTCTTCGTATAATGCTCCAATAATATTCAAATCAATTGCAATCTTATATGAATCTTCGAGTTGCTTATGTATATTAAGTGCCTGATTATAATAGTTTAACGCATCTTCATATTTTTTTTCTTTTTCTGACAGATTACCTAAGTTCAATGTATTAACTGCAAATCCTGTTTTATTATCTTCACTTCTATTTATGTTTGATGCATTTATAAAAAATTCCCGTGCTTCTTTAAGCTTATTCTGGTTTAATTCGCATAACCCAAGATTATTATAAATGAAAGCTGTTTGTTCTGTATTTTTTCGTGTTTTACTTATCGAAAGTGCTTCTCCATAAACTTCCTTTGCCTTAACATAATCATCTTTTTGAGTGTAAAGGCGACCTAGATTATTCAGGTTAGTTATTATTTCATCTGATAGTTTAAGTTTACGGTTAATTTCCAAAGATTTTTGAAAATCTATTTCTGCCTCATCTATTTTACATAATGCAAGCAGCGTTGAACCTAAATTATTATATGCAATTGCTATATCTTTTTGGTTATCCAACGTTTGACTAATTTCAAGTGTTCTTTGAAAATATTTTAAGGCAGATTCATAATCTCCAAGATCAAACGCTTTTTTACCTTTTTCAGTATAATCATCTGCTTCCTGATTCCTGCTTGATTCTTTAATATCAATCTTTGGAATACAACTAAGCATAAAAACCGAACTTAATAAAACCACAAACAAAATATTTTTCTTCATAATTCACCCCATTGAAATGCAAATTAAAAGTAAAAAGTAAAAAGTTAAAAGTTATAATTAAGTCTTTATTTTAATTTACACTTTCAATTTTTACTTGCCCTTTTTATACGGATCGTACGACTCATTTAAATCTATTGAAGATTTTCCTTTTTTGGCATTCTTATCATTAAAAAAAGATGATTGTCTTAAAGATCTCGAAATGACATTCATATTTTCTGTTGTATCTTCTGCATATTTAAAAATATTATCAATTCTTTGCTGGTTTGTTAAAAGTTTATCACTAATCTTACTGATATTATTTGTTATTGTTTTAAAATTCTCTAAATTCGAAAATAATGGTCCGCTTGGTTCATTTAATCTCTGGACTATATTTGAAACGTTGACCATAATATTTTCTGCTGTGGATACCGTCATCTCGCTCATTTTCTCCAGCAGTATTTTTTTACCATCTTCTGAGTCGTAAGGGGTTATGTAACTTGTATTTGCCAATTGCGCATCATTTACATTACCCGGAATTATCTCAAGTGTTTTAGAACCTAAAAGCGGAGCCACTAATCTTATAACGGAACCTTTTCTAACACGTTGCCCGTGTTCTTCGTAAATTGATATCTTTATTGCAATATTATTATTACCATCCAGCTTATAAGTATCTAACACTCCTACAGGTACGCCGTTTACATAAATCGGCATTCCTTTGCTTAGCCCGTCACCTTTTTTAAAAATTGAATAATATGTAAAACTGTTACTAAACCATCTTTTTCCGCGGCCTATAAGAACTACTATTGATAATAGACAAATAACTCCCCATATAATAAAAAAATTTGTAATTTTTTCAGTTCTGCTTGTTTTAATTGACATTTTCTCCTCCGATATTGTCTATAATATTTTTAATATTTTTATTATCTTCAGAAAAAATGTTTTCGTACTTACCGACAAACTCGATCTTGCCGTCTTTCATTAATACCAATCTATCGGATATATTAGATGCCCATTTCAGCTGATTAGTTACAATAATAATTGTAGAATTTTCTTTTTTTAGTTGTTTAATAACCTGAGTTACTAAATTTGCATGATAAGAATCCAGATTGCCTATAGGTTCGTCAAGGAAAATATATTTTGGCGAATTTATTACTGCTCTGATAAACCCGATTACTTTTCTTTGGCTTATACTCAATTCTGCCGGAAACGCATACATAGATTGAATTAAATCCATTTTCTCTAGCCATAAATTAATTTTATCAAAAATTTCATTTTCTGTTAACTTTGTATGATATCTCAATTTAAGTGCCAGATTATCAAAAATATTAAGATTACTTATTAAAGCTGCTTCCTGAAAGACAAAACCCATTTGTTCTCTTAACGAAAAAAGTTCATTTCGGTGGGATTTTGTCAAGTTTAAATCTCTTATGGTTACCTCTCCCAAAGTTGGGTCTATTAATCCAGATGCTACTTTTAAAAGAACTGTCTTTCCACAGCCACTCGGGCCCAAAACAGAAATTATTTCATTTTCGAAAAAGGAAACATTTATTCCTTTAAGAATTAATTTATTGTTTCCAATCTTGTTGAACCGAATATTATCTAGCTTAATTATCTCTGTCATACAATGTATTCCTGCATATTGTGTAGCATTTAAGTGTTTTAATTTGTCTTTTGGGTCCCCTTATGGCTGTCAATGAGCGAGTAATTTTTCGGGGTAGTCGTCGAGGACTGTCCGAAGCCCATCATGGCAAAGCCGAAGGGCAAGTTCCACAGACGCCGAAAAATTACGAGCGAAATAGCCATCGGGGTGCATTTCTTTTCTAACTTTTCTTTGTGCACCCAAAGAAAAGTTTAACAGGGGTGCAGGGGTTATACCCCGCGGTGTTCATAAAATAATAATTATAAATATTAAACGTAATTTATCAAAATAATAACAATATTAAAAATTTTAGATATAAAATAAAACAGTCAAAATACTATTGAAAAAAAACGCGTACAAAAGCGAATTTACAACCGCCTTTGTTGCTGCTTGCGGAACTTCAGTCAAAGAAAATCTTACATTCAATCCCTGGTAAACCGAAATAATTGCGATAATAATTCCAAATCCCAAACTTTTTAAAAACGCGACTAAAATATCTATAAATGTAATGGCATGCAAAAGATTATTAAACAAAACCGAAAACGAGGATGATAAAGTAAGTTTTGCGGCCAAAAACCCGCCTGAAATACCTATGACATTAAAATAGACCGTTAATAACACTATCGAAATTGTAACACCCCAAAGCCGCGGAATCATAATATATCTTAGAGGGTCAATTCCCATAGATTCCAGTGCTTCAATCTCTTTTGCGATTGACATATTCCCGATTTCAGTAGCAATCGCGCTTGCGGAACGGCCTATAACAATAAGTGCTGTAAAAACAGGTCCAAGCTCTCTAACAATAACTAAAAGCAGAATTTTACCAATATATGCTTCCGCATTAAATTTTGATAACTGGGTTACACTTTGAACAACAACAACCGCACCAAGCATAAGAGAAACCACACCCACTAAGAAAAATGACTGAACGCCGGTAAAATAAATTTGTTTTTTAGTAATTTGTTTTATTAGGGCATTACCCTTTTTTTGTCTTTTAATCAATGATTTCAAAGAATAAAAAAACAGATAAATAAAATCTGCAAAAAAATTAAATGCAGAACGGATATATTTACCGAACAATATTTTTATTAGATGAAAAATCATCAACAAAAAGTTTTTCATTATTTATCAATATATCAAATAACTTTCTCAGTGTCAAGAGTGTGGATTTTAAGGTGATGTCAAGTATTTTGTGTAAGTTTAGAAAAATTTTTAATTAAGGGCTTACCCTCCCATAATTTATTCTGTCTTGTTAATATCGCAAATATAAT
>MGVS01000023.1 GCA_001800605.1 Elusimicrobia bacterium RIFOXYD2_FULL_34_15 | reverse complement strand
TCGTTATAATTTGAAAAGTTCATTAACATCAGGGTAGGGTAAATATTCGAATGCAACTGGGGGTAAATATTCAATTACAATTCACAATATAAGTGCAAGAACATAAAAAAACTACTTGACAGCTCGTCAATCAATTTATTATAATAAGCGTAACATACTACATCTTACTTAAATATCGTGCAATTGCTAGCAATGGAGAACTTATGAAAATCACCGGGACAAGAACATTAAATAAAGTGAAAAACACTTTACGCGACCACAAAAAGGAACTAGCAAAAAAATATAATATAAAAAAAATAGGGATATTCGGATCATTAGTAACCGGACACTATACTAAAAAAAGCGATATCGATGTTTTAGTAGACATTAAGCGAAATGGTTATTTGAGAGGATTCTCTTATTATGAACCATTGATATATATACAGGATTTGCTTCACGAAAATAAAATAAAAAGAAAAGTAGATGCTGTTTTTAAAAAAGACCTTTATCCGGTATATAAAAAATATATTCTTAAGGAGGTTGTTTATTTATGAATGAAAAGAAATATACATCAAAACAATATCTAGAACATATTATTAAAGAAATGAAATTTTTAGAAAACACCGCTAAAGATATGACATTTGAGGATTTTATAAAAAATGAAGAAAAACAAAAAGCAGTAGTATGGAGCTTATTCATGATAAGCGATAGTGTAAAAGAAATAACACGAAGGGAAAAAGATATAGAAGCTAAATATCCTTATATAGAATGGAAGAATATATATAGATTTAGAGATTTTGTCGGGCATCATTATCTTGGTATAAATAAAGAAGTAATATGGGATGTTGTTAAAAAAGACATTCCTAAGGACAGAATAAGTTTCGAAACAGTATATAAACACATGTATAAAGTAAAAGATAGAGGGTTCGACCGATAATGTATCAATATAAACGAGAACCATTATCAGCCGAAGACACAAACAAACTTATAAATGCCTGCAAGACACCTACCGAAAAACTTATAATTTACATATTATTCGATACCGGAATGAGAGTATCCGAACTTGCCGGCCTAAAAAAAGATAATATCTTATGGCAAGAAAAAAGAATCCGCATTTACGGGAAAGGCGGACCATACGGGAAAAAAAACAAAATGCGGATAATCCCGATGACTGAAAGGGCTTATACAATTCTTTCGGCGTGGTTTGCTTTGCAAGATACTATTGACTTAAAAAAACGAACTATGCAATGGCATATAACAAAAGTAGCGAACAGAGCCGGAATAACAAAACCCGTATCAGCGCACGTCTTACGGCATACATTTGCCGTAAACTGCATTAAAAGAAATATATCAACACGCACATTACAGCATCTTTTAGGACACGACCATTTAACTACAACAGAAATATATTTAAACCTTTCACCCGAAGACGCTTGCCGGGAGTTTGTAAATAAGTTTTGATTTTTTATAAACGTATTGTCACTGCCTAGAAAAAATCTTTTTAAAACACTTGATTGAAAACGTGCCAAGCCTCGATGCTTGGCATCGTAGAACACCTTTTTTCCTTGACAAAAGATAGAAAATAAAATAAAATTAACAAACTATGAAACCAGCATTTAATCCTAATGTAAGAAGACGGAAAAAACACATCGGATTTAGGGCAAGAATGAAA
Organism: Elusimicrobia bacterium RIFOXYD2_FULL_34_15; assembly: GCA_001800605.1. Lineage (GTDB taxonomy): Bacteria > Elusimicrobiota > UBA8919 > UBA8919 > UBA8919 > UBA9627. Next base: position 39,319 of record MGVS01000023.1, on the reverse strand, counting down.
ACTTCCGGTGGTAGAAGAGTTTTATCAAGTCGTAGACGTAAGGGAAGAGAATCTTTAATTCCCTAACGTTTAACACATGAAGCTTCCTCTAAAAAGCCGTTTAACTCGCCATGACGATTTTTCTATCATAAAAAAATGTGGGAAAAAGGTTATTTCTGAAGGAATAGTATATTATATCTACAGAAATAACAAAAATATTTCACGTCTGGCTGTAGTTGTCTCAAGAAAGTTTGGGAATGCGGTTTTAAGAAACAGAGTTAAAAGATTGTTCAGAGAAGCTTTTCGTAATCATTCAAAAGAGTTTAATGAATTTTTTGATGTTATAATAATTCCGCAAAAAGAAATGTTGAGAAAATGCCATTTAGTGTATATTTCAATTGAGAAACATTTTCTGAGTGCGTTAGTAAAATCTAAAGTAATTTAATCTTGGATGTTAAAAAAATTAGCGTTAATAATAATAAAGTTATATCAGAAAGTTTTTATGTATTTTCCGCACCATTGCAGATTTCATCCAAGTTGTTCACAATATGCAGTCGGCGTAATTGAAAAATTTGGTTTTTTTAAAGGTTTGGCACTTACAATAAAAAGAATTTTAAAATGCGGGCCATGGCACCCCGGAGGTTATGATCCGGTTCCTTAGAATACCTGCCCGCAACTTCGTAGCTTTTAGCGGGTAGAATTTTGGAGATAAAAAATGGAAAAAAGAACATTCTTAGCAATAATTTTATCAATAACCATACTTGTTTTATGGCAATGGTTTTATGGACCCAAACCGTCTAAACCAAGGGTTGATAGCGTTCCTACAATAACTGAGAAAGGCCCAATAATTAAAGGAAAAGAGCAGATAAGAAAAGGCTTTGTTACTGAAAAAGCAATTCCTGTTTCTAAGGAATTTGTTGAAACAATTAATATTGAAACAAGTAAAATGTCTTATGTATTAAGCGAAGATGAGGCTTCAATAGTTCACTGTTATTTAAAAGAAAATGCTTTAAATGAAAAGACAACTGTTGATCTGGTTTTAGGGGGAAAATTATTAAATGATTACGGCAGTAACGGTTGGGCATATGTTAAAACAAAAGACCAGCAATATCAAGCAAAATTTGTAAAAACGCTCGACAATTTTAATATTGAAAAAACTTTTTATTTTGATAATAATGCTTATTTAATTGATGTAGAATATATTTTGAAAAATAAAACTTCTTCAAATAAAGTTTTTGAAGGATTAATGTTATCTATAGGCCCGGGCTTAGGAACTGATGCTAAAGAAATGAAAGAAAATAAAGGGCTTTTAAGAGCAATTTCATATTCCGAAAAAAAAGTTGAAAAATTAAAAGTCGGAAATTATTTGTTTCCGCAAAAATGGGTAGGAATAGATAATCGATATTTTCTTTCAGTGTTTTTTAAGACAGGTGATGGTTTTAATAATATAAAAGTTGAACAAGAAGAAAAAATACCCGAAATGAAGATCTATACGGATAAAATTAATTTCTTACCAAACGAAAAAAAGAATTTAAAGATACATGCATATGTTGGTCCAAAGGGATATACACATTTAAAATTGATAAAAGTTGATGGTACGAATGTACAACTTCAGAAAGCAGTCGATTTTGGTTTTTTTGGCGACCTTGGCGAACTGGCACTTTCGGCATTGAATTACTTATACAAGATTACCGGTAATTATGGCTGGGCAATTGTTATTATTTCTGTAATTTTAAATATAGTATTCTTTCCGCTTTCAAAAAAATCTTTTCAGTCAGCTAATGCTATGAAAGCAATTCAGGAAGACGTGAAAATCATACAGGCAAAATATAAAAGTGATCCAAAAAAAATGAATACAGAGGTATGGGCGCTTTACAAATCAAAAGGTGTTAATCCGTTTAGCGGGTGTCTCCCGATGCTGGTTCAGCTACCCATCTTTTGGGCGCTTTTTACAATGTTAAGAAATGCTTACGAACTTAGGGGCGCCCATTTCATGTTTTGGGTTACAGATTTATCTGCAAAAGACCCTTATTATGTTTTGCCGATTATAATGGGCGCAGGAATGTTTTTGCAGCAAAAAATGACAACATCAGCGTCTGATCCGACTCAAAAACAGATGATGATATTAATGCCGGTTATTTTTACGATAATGTTTTTGGGATTCCCGTCGGGATTGGTAATTTATTGGCTTACAAATAATATTTTAACTGTTTTAATACAGTGGTTAGTTTTAAAGAAAAGCAAATAATTAAAAGTAACGAGTAACGAGTAATGGGTAAAAAGTAATGGAGGGTTTTTTTGTATGAAAAATGAAATAGAAGTAACCGGTAAAACAGTAGATGAAGCAGTCGAAAAAGGTTTAAAAAAATTAAAAATAGAAAGAAAAGATGCTGAAATTAAAATTTTAGATGAAGGAAAATCCGGACTATTTGGTTTAATGGGTTCAACCCCGGCCTTAATAAAAATATCAAGTAAAAAAGAAAGTTCTTCATCCGAATCTATAGAAACAAAAAGTTCAGCAGAAGTTACCGAAGAACAAAAAGGTGCGGTTGAAACACTATCTAAAATTCTTGATTTAGCAGGATTCAAAGCAGAAGTATCAACAAGTAATACAATAGCCGGAGCATATATAAATGTTTCTTGTCAAGACAGTGCTATTCTAATCGGCGGACAAGGCCAAACGATGGATGCATTTGAATATTTATTGAAATTGATTCTTAGTAAAAAAGAAAGTAAGAGTATAAAGGTTTCATTAAATATTGACGGTTATTTGGATAGAAGAAACGAAAAAGTTATAAAAAAAGCAAAAGAGCTTGAAGAAAAAGTAAAAACTACCGGCGAACCGATTACTTTAAAACTTCCTTCAAGTGAGCGAAAAATAATTCATATAACCCTCGAAAGTAGTGATTGTGTAGAAACTGTATCTGAGGGTGAAGGCGAAGACAGAAAACTGATAATTAAGCCTAAGAAAGCGTGAAAATAAATTCTGATGATACAATTGTTGCGATTTCCACTCTAATTGGTGAAGCCGGGATAGGAATTGTTCGTTTAAGCGGACCGGATGCAATAAGTATAGCCTCTAAAATCTTCCAACCAAAATCTAAAAAATTAGTAAAAGATTTTCCAACCTTCAAAATTAATCTTGGCAAGGTAACTGATAATAATAATTTTATAGACGAAGTGCTTCTTATGACAATGAGGGCGCCAAAGTCTTATACATGCGAAGATGTTGTTGAAATTTCATGTCACGGGGGAATTGTCCCTCTCAAAAAAACACTTGAACTCTGTGTCAAAAACGGCGCCCGCCTTGCGGACCCGGGTGAATTTACAAAAAGAGCTTTTTTAAATGGAAGAATTGATTTATCACAAGCTGAAGCTGTTTGCGATATAATTAAAGCAAAAACAGATTTGGCTTTATCATGTGCAGTTAGTCAGTTAAATGGTTCATTGACAAAAATAATCAATAAACAAAAAAATGTAATCACGGATATTTTAGCATTAATAGAAGTGACTATCGATTACACAGAAGAAGAAATACCCAATATTGATAAAATAGAAATGATTAAGAAAATAAATGGAGTTGATAAAGAACTAAAGAAAATTTTATCGACATTTCAGACAGGAAAAATATTTAAAGAAGGTGTAAGGACCGCCATTATAGGCAAGCCAAATGTAGGAAAATCGTCATTATTAAATGCCTTGATTGGTCAGGACAAAGCAATAGTTACCGAAGTGCCTGGAACAACAAGAGATGTAATTGAAGAAACGATTAATATATTTGGTATACCGCTAATTTTGATGGATACGGCCGGGATAAGAAAACATAGTTACGATGTTGTTGAAAAAATCGGTATAGAAAAAACAAGGGAAGAAATACAAAACGCAGATTTAGTATTATTTGTGCTGGACTCTTCGAACGAATTATCTGCAGAAGATTTTCATATTGCAGAATTACTCAATTTAAAAAAAGTAATTTTAGTATTAAATAAATCCGATTTACCAAAGAAATTGGACGAAATATCTTCGTTAAAACTTCACGCAACTTTAATGCCGGTATCCGCAAAAGAAAATGAGGGGATAGAAAAACTAAAAAAAGCTATTTATGAATTATTTATTGAGGGTAAAGTAAATACAAGCGAATTCTTTTTAACAAATATGAGACATAAAATACTGATAGAAAATTCTATCGGTTCGCTTGAGAATACTAAACTGTCATTTGAAAACGGAGTATCTGAAGAATTCATTGCGTTGGATTTAAAAGCAGCATTAAATTTCTTAGGTGAGATAACCGGCGAGGTTCCGACCGAAGAAATATTAAACAGAATATTTTCAAACTTTTGCGTCGGCAAGTGATATGGCGAGTACACAGAATACAGAGCACAGGATACAGATAAAAAAATTGCTTCTTTCGATTTTAACTGTGTACTGTATACTGTATCCTGTATCCTGAAAGCTATTAGGGGGCAAAAATGATTAATATTGCGTATCTTAGTATTGGTTTAATGACCGGTATTGTGAGCGGCCTTTTTGGCATCGGCGGGGCGACTATTATGATACCAGCTCTTGTATTTTTTTTTCATTTTACTCAACACCAGGCACAAGGGACATCACTTGCCGCAATGATTCCGCCGGTAGGCTTGTTAGCCGCATTAACTTATTATAAAGCAGGACATGTTAATTTAAAAATTGCAGGTTTTATAGCTTTAGGATTTTTTATAGGTGGCTTTTTTGGAGGTTTTTTTGCGCAACCAATAGCAGACGCGAATCTAAAAAAACTTTTTGGAATTTATTTGATAATTATTGGAGTAAAATATTTATTCTAGTAAAACGATTGATACGATAATGGTTCGACAGGCTCACCATCCTGCCGCCTATGGCGAGCCTCGCCCCTTTGGGGCGGGAGCCAGTTAAAAGTCGAAGGAAAAACTGATGTAAATATGAAACAAAAAATATTACTTAACCTATTATATTTTATATTTCCTCTAGTTAGTTTATGTTTTTCAGATTTTCCGGATCCAAAACTAATTGACAAAGAGTTTGAAATGGATGTATTTATGGAGTATTTTTTACCCGAATGGAATTTTCAATATTTATTTAGTGAAAATGGTTTAAGAATTACGGCTGGAAGTTTGAATATAAAACATTTAAATTTAAATGAGGAGTTAAAACTTCGAACTTTGCTTATTAATAATAAATTATGGGCAAGGTTTTATCATAAAAGAATAGAAACTATAGATAATAAAGATTTTTTAAATGAAATTGAATTTGAATATTCACCGTTGAATGATTTATATTTATCTTTTTTAGGAACTCCTGAATTTAAAAAATATGAAATAGATATCGGTTGGGCGGTTCGTTACGCAAAAGACGAAGGTAACGGTTTAAAATTAAGTTATATTCTTACCGACTTTGATAATAATTATGCTTTTCATAATGATTCAACCGTTCTGGGTTTTAAAAAATTTTACAAAAATGTACCTAAAAAGTGGCGTTTAGAAATCAAGAGAGATATAAATGTTCTAAAAAGTTATGTGTTTGTTGAATATAATACAAAAACAGTTTATGATTATGAAGATTTGACCGATGTGACGCAAAATTATGATGTAGAAAATAAAAATTACAGAATAGATACAAACATAAATACAAAAATTTATTCGGACTGGAAACTCGGATTTGATTTGAATTTAAGAAAAAACAATGACAAAAAGGATTTTGTATCAATTTCATCGAGTTTAAATGAAAATTTTTCGTCGGTAGAAAAAAAATATATCTTAAGACCTTATTTTGAAAAAAGTATTTTAGAAAATTTAACTATTTTTTCAGGATTTTCATTCATAAAACATATTTATGACATCACGTATCCTAATAATATTATTAATAGTTATAATTATGATAAAGATAATATGGGCGGATTTACACTATTTTATTTGAATTTACCCCAAAAATCCTTGATTGAATTTGGATATTTACACGATAATATTGATTGGGATAAAAATGGTGTAAATGGTAATAGTAAGGAAAATCGCCTGAAATTTGGATACGAATATAAGTTTAATGAAAAATCCAGTATAAAATTTATTACCGGCTGGGACTTGGACAGGCAAGATTGGGGAAAATTTGCTTTTTTTGACGGCGGGCATGTTCAGTTTCAGGCAATATTTTAGTCCCATATGAGAATTAAGAATCATAATAATTATTTACAGTATTTTCTTGAGGGGTTAATTTTATAAAAAAAATATATTTAATCAATTTCATTTTTCTTTTATTTTTTACTTTTTTAGGATGTTCTTTATATCATATTAAAGAAAAAAAAGAGTTATGTAATGTTATATATTCAAAAAAATTAAAGACACCTTTAAAAAGTCTTGGTATTATTCCTGTTATTATAGGATTTGATACGGTTAATTCGGATAATTTTGTACCTATTTTAAAATCCCCTTTTACAATAATTGATGATTCAAAAAAATGGCAAAGCTATAAGCAAGAAACAATGCTAGTAGACAGAGAGACAGCAGAAAAAATAAGTGCGGTAACTTCAGAGCATTTTTATAGTATTTTATTAAAAGAGAAAAAGTTATCGCGCGTAGTTAACTCTGATAGCATAAAAAATATAATAAGTAATGAAAAATTTAATTTTAATGATTCAAGAAAAATAGTTGATTTAAGCAAAGAAGATATTTTAGAAAAATTATCCAGGATTGCTGATATATCCAAAGTGGATAGCTTGTTAATTAGTATTATAAAAAAGTGTGAAACAAACATTGTTTTTAGGAATCTAATATCTACAGGAAGAAAAGATTTTGGTGAATCTCAAAATAGCATGAGTTATTCATACGTGTTTGAACTTGAAACCGGCATTTTTAGTGCAAATGAAAAAAAGATTGTTTGGATTGGCGAAAGCCGGGTAGCAAAATCAAACAGGACATCCAATCGCGATCAAGATTTACTTGTGGCCCTTGTAACAAATAAACTTGAAAAGTTTTTTAAGAAATTTATTATAGAAAAAGTACTAAACGAAGAACCGGAGTATCAATGTGCATTAAAAATCGTAAATACATTGCCTTAATTTTTTATATAAATTCCTGCATTTTTCTATATGCGGATGGCTTGCAAAAAAAGATAATTGTTTTAGATCCCGGCCATGCTACAAAGAATTCACAAGCTGATATAGTAAATTATGGCTGTAAAAGCAAATTAGGGACAAGAGAATTGGATCTAGTAATTGATATTTCTGAAATTCTAAATAAAGAATTGATTAAAAATAATATGATAACATATTTCACACGCGATCGAAATCATTTTTGGCGAAGAGCTGAAACTCAGAGTGATGATAATCAGTCGCGGGCGGAATTCGCAAATTTGAAAAATGCCGATGTTTTTCTTCGTGTACATTGTAATTGGTCGGTAAGCAGTAAAAAAAGAGGTATTTCAGTTTTATGGTTCAAGGAAGATTCAAAGAAATTAGCCGAAATAGTTTTAAAAGAAATAAGAAAAACAGGTGCAATTATTGATGGTATTGAAAAAAAAGAACTTGTAGGATTTAGATTTGCAAAAGTACCTACAATTTTAGTTGAATTTGGATATTTATCAAATCAGGAAGACGAAAAACTATTAAAGAATAAAGAATATATAAAAAAACTTTCCGATGCAATCGTTAAAGGCCTAAATATATATTTTGAAGAAAAACAAACTCAAGTTAAATAAATTTGTACAACAATTTTTAATTTTGCATTTTTAATTTTTAATTGCCCTTTATGTATACATATCCCGAAAAATTTGATGTTATTGTTGTTGGAGCAGGCCATGCAGGCTGCGAAGCTGCCTTGGCATCGGCGCGTATAGGTCTTAAAACTTTATTATTAACTATAAATGCAGACACAATTGCTCAGATGTCCTGTAATACAGCAATTGGCGGTGTTGCAAAGGGACAGATTGTCCGGGAAATTGATGCATTAGGTGGTGAGATGGCAAAAAACGCCGATAGAACAGGCCTGCAATTTAGAATTTTAAACCGTTCAAGAGGACCTGCGGTTCAATCGCCCCGCGCGCAATGTGATAAGAAACTATATCAATTTACAATTAAACATACAATTGAAAAACAGGATAATCTTTCTTTGAAACAAGCAGAAGTAACCGAGATTTTAACAGATGATAATAAAGCAATCGGTGTATTAGCAAAACCATCAACAAAATTTTTCGGAAAAACAATCATTGTAACTACCGGAACATTTCTCAAAGGACTTATACATATTGGTGAAACCACGTTCAACTCGGGCCGTTCAGGCGAATTCTCAGCGATGCATCTTTCCGGGTCGCTGGAAAAACTTGGATTTGAGATAAAACGTCTAAAAACCGGAACACCACCCAGAATAAATGGAAAAAGTATTGATTATACAAAATGTTCTTCCCAGCCAAGCGATGATCCTCCAATACCATTTTCACATTTTACAGAAAAAATTGATCAACAACAGCTTCCCTGCTGGCTTACTTATACAAATGAAAAAACCCATCAATTAATAGCAAAAAATTTTCACAGAGCACCTTTGTTTTCAGGTCAGATTAAGGGCATAGGTCCGCGATACTGTCCATCCATTGAAGATAAAGTAAAAAAATTTCCTGAGAAAGGCAGACATCAGATTTTTCTTGAACCCGAAGGGTATGATACCGAAGAAGTATATTGTAACGGACTGGCCACAAGCCTGCCTTATGATGTTCAGGTTGAAATGCTTAGGACAATTTCAGGTCTTGAAAATTGTGAAATGATAAGACCGGGTTACGCTATAGAATATGATTTTTGTCAGCCAACGCAATTAAACCCGACTCTCGAAACAAAACTAATCGGAAATCTTTTTTTTGCCGGACAGATTAACGGTACATCCGGTTATGAAGAGGCGGCCGGGCAGGGATTAATTGCAAGTATAAACGCTGTAAGTAAAATAAAGAATATCGAGCCGCTTATCCTTGGCAGGGACGAGGCATATATCGGAGTTTTAATTGATGATTTAGTAACAAAAGGTGTTCTTGATCCTTACAGAATGTTTACTTCCCGTGCAGAATACCGGTTGATTTTACGGGCGGATAATGCCGACCTGCGTTTAATGGATTATGGATATAAATACGGGTTGATTAATGAAAATACTTACAAAAATTTTGTTAAATATCGTGAATGTGTGCAAATTAAAAATTTAGATTTTAACGAAGATTTATCACCCTGGACATTAGAAAAAGTTAGAGGCGAAGTTGAGATAGAAACAAAATATGCAGGATACATAAAAAGGCAAATTTCTGACGTAGAGAAATTTAAAAAAATAGAAAATAAAAAAATCCCAATAAATATTGATTACGATAAAATTCCTGGCCTTTTAGCAGAGAGCAGGTATAAGTTGAAACAGATTTTCCCTGTTTCCATAGGACAGGCATCAAGAATTTCAGGAGTAACTCCCGCCGATATTAGTATACTAATGGTTTGGCTTGATAAGAAACATTATCAAAAAGCCAAATCGACAAATTAATATTTTTTTTGTATAATAGTTAACAACGATTACACAGATTTTGAAAGGTGATTACACAGATTAAAGCCTATCTTTTAATCCCCGGAATCTGTTTGGAAAATTTTCGTAATCATTAACAGCAGATAATTAAAATGTTTTTCATAATCTATAATCTGACATTTTTAGTATACCTTTTTTCAATGTATCCCACGATATCACCGTATCGCGATAGCGGGGATATGATAGTTTCTGCTTTTACACTCGGAATATCACATCCTTCAGGTTATCCCCTATATGTTCTGCTCGGAAAGATTTTCACATTGGTGATTCCTTTCGGAAATATTGCATATCGTATAAATTTAATGAGTGCGGTATTTGGTGCAATGGCATGCAGTTTATTGTTTTATGTTTTAAACTATTTATTATCAGAAGGAGAAAAACAAATACAACAAATTAATAAATCTAAAAGGTTATTAATTTTAGTATGTTCCACACTTTGTGTTTTTATATTTGCATTTACCTCGTCAATGTGGTCATTGAGCATTGTCTCAGAAATGTACTCAATGAATGCATTTTTTGCAATTTTGATGATCAGTCTTTTATTTTTAACAAACAATTTATTGTTTATTGTTTTTGTTTTTGGGTTAGGTTTATGCAATCATCAAACATTAATACTTTTTTTACCTGGGATTTTGTATTTTATTTTAAAAAAGAAAATACATCTAAATTTTAGCTTAATAAAAAAATTAATGCTGTTTTTTGTTCTTGGTTTTTCAGTATATATTTTTCTGCCGGTCAGGTCGGCTCAAAATCCGGTTGCAAATTGGGACGAACCGGCAAAGTCCTTAAGAAATTTTGTTAGAATAGTAACTCGGGCCGACTATGGAAGTATCCGGCTGCACCCGGAACAAAGCCCCACTACCGATATTTCCGCAATAGTAAATAATTTATTTAATTTTTTAAAAGTTTCCGTACAACAGTTTGATTTTTGGGTTATACCATTCCTTATTTTTGGAATTTACTGGACCGTTAAAAAGAAAAATTTTATGTTGTTTTTTTTATTTTGGCTTTTTTCAGGGCCAATATTTTTTATAGTATCAAATCTACCGTTGGAAGACAAGACATCACTTCCCATTTTAGAACCATATCTAATTATGCCTTTGATTATTTTCGTAGTTTGGATAGGAATAGGCATTTATAATTTTTTATTGAAATTAGGTGAACATGCAGGTTTAAAAAATACAATTGCCCTGGCTTTTTTAATCTTAGTTTTAGTGATTAGTTTCAATATTAAAAATCTTGATAAAAGATATGAATTTATTGCATATGATTATTCAAAAGATTTATTAAAAACACTTCCATTTAATTCGATATTATACAATCCGGACGACACAACAACATTTACGCTAAAATATCAGCAGGAATGCTTGAATAAAAGAAAAGACATAAAACTTGCCGTATTTTATAAAACATTTTGGGGTTACGAACAATTAAAAGAGAAACATCCGGAAATATTACCAAAATATGAGATAAAATCAGGTATGGAATTAGAAAATACACTTATATCATACAACTTCAATCGTTTTCCGTTTTACTCGGATAATATAGGTAAAATCCCTAGAAATTATAATGTCTCGCCAAAAGGGCTTTTATATGGTAATTCTGCGGTAGATGAAACAATATTTGATTTGTATGTTGAACCTCGTATTTCAGGAAAAAAAAGATTTTTTACCCATCAAATTATTAATTATTATTCTGCAGGTTATAATAATCTGGGACTTGTGTTTAGCGGTAAAAAAATATATAATCGAAGTATTAAGCTCTTTGAAAAGGCAATTTCAATAGATCCGGAGCTTTCCCAGGCATATAACAATTTAGGGGTTGTGTATTGGGAACAAGGTAATTTTAATAGAGCAGCCGAATATTTTCAAAATGCACTTAATTATGCTCCTAATGATGAGGGTATCAAACAAAATCTTCAAATGTCCCAAGAAAAATTGGAGCTCCAAAGATCTAAATCTATGAAATCACTGAATAAACCTGGAAGCGGAATAAAATGAATTCAAAATTGTTAGAAATATTTTTGCAAGGGTTACAGATTTTAAAAATAGAACTAAATCAAAAACAGCTTGAACAATTTTCAATTTATCTTAAAGAGTTAAAGGAATGGAATTCGAAATTTAATCTTATTGGCCCTGCGGCCGACGAAGAAATAATTCAAAAACATTTTTTAGATTCGCTGAGCATAGTGCCGGTTATTAAATCGAAAATAACAAAACAATGTGTTTTAACGGATATTGGTACTGGAGCGGGGTTTCCGGGTATACCTTTAAAAATTGTATTACCTGAAATATCTTTGACACTGTTAGATTCTTCAAAAAAGAAAACGGAATTTTTAAGGTATTTATGCAAGCGGCTTGAAATAGAAGCGAAAATAGTATGCGGACGAGCAGAGGAAATTAGCAATAAACCGGAATATACCAAGACTCAGGATATAGTAACAGCAAGAGCGGTAACAAAAATATTTGGAATAGAAAAACTATGTTCGCCTTTTCTTAAAAAAGACGGTATTTTAATTTTACAAATAAGCTCAAAGACTGATTTTAAAGAAATAAAAGGAGAAATTATGGAAAAATTTATACCGCCATCGGCTATTTTACCTGGCAGAATGATTTTATCTTTAAAGAGAGGTTTTACCCTTATTGAGTTAATGATAGTTGTTGCAATAATCGGACTTCTTGCTGCAATAGCCATCCCTAAGTTTGCAAACATGATAAGAAAATCAAAAGAAGGAGCAACTAAAGGAGCTCTCGGTAATTTAAGAAGCGCTATAACATTATATTATAGTGATTTCGAAGGATTTCAATATCCGCAAAATGCGGCCGCTATAATGAATATTAGCGGGCCTTTTCAAACTAAATATGTAAATTCGATGCCAACGGTAAAATTAGGCATATCGGGGCATACTGATACTGCAGATATGGATGACTTTAATGATGGAGACACATCGACTGATTTAGGAAATTGGGGTTACATAACAAGTCAAGGAAAGGCTTTTGTAAATTGTATTCATACCGATACAAAAGGCGAATTAATAAGTGGCTGGTAGAAGTTGCGTTTATAGAGTTTTAGCGTTCATAGAGTTCTTAGAGTTTCAACTACTGATATTTGGGTAGGCTCGCCGATGACTTAATTTCGGAAAAACGCTATAACCCAATAACACTAAAACGCTATAACTCATAAAATCTGGGTTCGTAGCTCAACTGGATAGAGCGAACGGCTTCGAACCGTTAGGTTAGGGGTTCAATTCCCCTCGAACCCTGAAAAATAGTGCAATAGTGAGATAGCGGGATAGTACAAGGTTGGTTATATTTAACCGCCTTTTTTTATTGACTTATTCGATTTTTTTCTTATAATATTTATATGTTTGCTGAGCAAAGGAAGCATCAAAGAGTTTCCTATAATGCAGGTGTTGATATTTTAGTAATAACGATACAGAGAACTTTGTATAAAGGGTTAATTAAAAATATAAGTCTTGGCGGATTGGCCGTTGAAACCGAAGCAGCGATAGGAATAGGCGATGAATGCAAATTTTCGTTTCTTCTGCCAAGCAAAAAAAATATTAAAGCTGTTGGACATATTGTATGGGAATATAAAGATAAAAATTCATATTTTTACGGAGTGCAATTCTCTAAAATAGGTTTTATAAGCAAGTTTATATTGAAACATTTTATTGAAAATAAGTTGGAAGAAGAAGAAAAAACCGCAATTAAGCATTAAATTATTTTTTAATTGGAAAAGGAGGCTTAATATGGCTGAATTCAGAAGAAGGATAATTCTCGTTAACAAAAAATTGCAATTAAAATATGCGTTTATCATAAGCGGGGTTTTAATATTCATGCTTCTTTTAGTGGAATATCATACATATTTAACTATCAATCTCGCGATACCTAATTTATTAACCTCTGCTGTTGGAGAACAAATAAAACAAATACATTTTTGGCTGATTGTTAATGGAACAGTTTACGCGTTGTTTATTGGGGTTGTTTCTATCTATATCTCTCATAAAATTGCAGGGCCAATCTTCAAGATTAAAAAACAGCTGAAAGAAATTTTAGAGACCGGAGATACTAGTAAAAAAATATTTTTAAGAAAAGGTGATGAACTGGCTGATTTGGTGGAAGTAATAAATGAATATATTAGTAAATCTACCATAAAAAAATGAAGCTTATCACATGAAAATGTGAGATATCAAAGCTAAAATCTTCCGAAGCCGCTCTGTATAGTTTTGATGTAGACAAGATAATATATAACTTCATCCCGGCAGTAATCCACGGGCACTTGGCAGAGGAGAATGATTAAAATATGAAAGTGCTTGTTACTGGCGGTACCGGATTTTTAGGAAGCCATCTGGTAGATGCGTTAATAAAAAAAAGTTATTCCGTAAAATGTCTTGTAAGAAATCCAAATAATCCCAGATGGCTAAATAATATTAAATGCGAAGTTGTCAAAGGCGATTGCGTATCTAAAGAATGTCTTTATAATATTGTATCAGATGTTGATTATGTTTTTCATTTAGCGGGATTAGTCAGGGCAAAAAATACTAAAGAACTTGCTAAAACAAATGCTGACGGAACTAAAAATTTAATAGAAGCGGTCTTTGAAAAAAATCGGAATGTAAAAAAATTTGTTTATGTTTCATCTCAGGCAGCTGCAGGGCCTTCGGTAAATAAAAAACCAAAAATAGAATCTGAAACACCGAACCCTGTATCTGAATATGGCAGATCCAAACTTTTTGGTGAAATAGAAACATTAAAATTCAAGGACAAACTGCCGGTAGTTATTTTAAGGCCACCTGCAATTTACGGACCTCGCGATAAAGATGTTTTTGTTTTTTTTGAACAGGTAAAAAAAGGCCTTTTTTTCTTGCCCCAAAAAGAAAAACTGATAAATATATGTTATGTATCAGATATAGTTGACGGAATAATTTCTGCAGCCGAGTCGGAGAATACAAAAGGCCAGACATATTTTATCGGTGATGATACAATTTATTCTTGGCAGAATCTAGGCGAGATTTTAATAAAAATAATAAATCCTAAAACAAAAGTATTAAAATTGCCAAAATTTGTTTTTTACGTTTCGGCATTTTTTTCTGAAATTTTTTCAAAAATTAAAAATGAACCTGCGCTTATTTCTTTTGACAAATTGAACGAAATAAAACAAGACAGTTGGCTTTTTTCTACTGAAAAAGCAAAAAAAGATTTTAAATATAATCCAAAGATTTCGCTTGAAGAAGGAATAAAAATTACATATAATTGGTATCTTTACAATAATTGGTTATAGGTTAAAAATAATTAGATGGTGAAATAAATGAAAAAATATAACATAGCTGTAGTTGGTGCAACCGGAGCGGTAGGCATAGAAATGTTGAAAATGTTAGAAACAAGAGATTTTCCTGTGGATCATCTTTATCTTTTTGCATCTTCTAGAACTGCAGGACAAAAGATGAAATTCAAAAATAGAGAAATAACAGTTGAAGATATAAATAAAATTAACGATTATTCAATTTTTAAAACCAAATATCAATTAAATATAGCACTTTTTTCAGCAGGAGCATCAGTATCAAAAGAATGGGCGCCGAGATTTGCCGAACAGGGCGTATTCGTAGTAGATAATTCTTCTTGTTTTAGAATGGAAAAGGACGTCCCGCTAGTTGTTCCGGAAGTAAATCCGCACGACCTTTCAAAGGACAAGAAAATAATTGCAAATCCCAATTGTTCAACGATTCAAATGGTTGTTGTATTAAAACCTATTCACGATGCTGTTAAGATAAAAAGGATAATAGTTTCTACTTATCAGGCGGTTTCAGGTGCCGGCGGAAAAGCGCTGGAAGAATTGAAAAATCAAACTTTGTGTTGGGCTAAAGGAGAAAAAATTCCCCAGGCAGTAAAATTGCCTTATCAAATCGCGTTTAACGTAATACCGCAGATAGATATTTTTTTAGATAATGCTTATACAAAAGAAGAAATTAAAATGTTAGACGAAACCCAGAAAATAATGGGCGATTCTTCAATAAAAGTCTCAGCAACTTGCGTAAGAGTACCTGTTTTTTTAAGTCATTCGGAATCAGTTTGGATTGAAACGGAACAGAAAATGACCGCATCCGAAGCAAGAGATCTATTGAAAAATGCAGAAGGGGTAATTGTCGTTGATGAACCTTCACAGAAGAAATATCCTCTGCCGATTGACGCAGCAGGACAACAAGTCACATATGTAGGCCGTATCCGGGAAGATATTACAACCGAAAATGGATTGGTAATGTGGATCGTTTCCGATAATTTACTGAAAGGTGCGGCGTTGAACGCAGTTCAAATTGCAGAAATCCTTATTGCAAAAGGTTTTTGCTAATAATTGACAAAACACGTCATTTTAGTATAATATTAGACCGTTAAGAAAATCATTAACTGGTCTTGAGTACAGGGATTTCTAAACCTGTGTAATCTATGGTAGAAGTCGTTACCTGCCACTGAGTCGTTGGCGGGTTCATCCTGATGAATCGTGATGAAAAAGGGAAGGTAAAATTATGAATACGAGAAGTTGGTATCTAATTGATGCAACAGAAATTCCGCTCGGCCGTTTATCCACTGCAGCGGTAAAAATTCTTCAAGGCAAAGGTAAAGTTGAATATGCTCCTAATAAGGATATAGGAGATTATGTAGTTGTTACAAATGCCGGTAAAATAAAACTTACAGGTAAAAAATTAGATCAAAAACTTGAATATAGGCATTCAGGTTATCCTGGCGGAGACAAATATATAATTTACAAAGAATTAATTGAAAGGGAACCGGAAAGAATTATTAAACTTTCAATAAGCGGAATGTTGCCTAAAAATAGGCTAAGAAAACCAATGCTAAAAAGATTAAAAATATTTAAAAAAGATGCTAAACAATTGGAGGGTAAATGCCAAAAGATAAAAGCAATTTGATTATAGCGACGGGAAGAAGAAAAACGTCAGCTGCAAAAGTTATACTTTCTTTAGGACAGGGGAAAATTACCGTTAATGGGAAGTCATTGGATAAATATTTTGACGGATTACCGCGGTTTCAGGCAGAAGTAATATCTCCCTTAAATTCGACAAACACCGCAACACAGTATAACATAAGTGTTTCAGTTACAGGCGGGGGAGTAATGTCGCAAGCGGAAGCGATTCGTCATGGTATTGCAAGAGCGCTTTCCACTGTAGATTTAAATATGAAAGCTATGATGAAAAAGGAAGGATTTTTAACTCGTGACGACAGAATGGTTGAAAGAAAAAAATGCGGACGTGCTAAAGCAAGAAAGAGTTTTCAGTGGACTAAAAGATAAAGAAATGCAGTTATATTCCACCTTAGCATCCCGGTCTTCCATCGGGATAATTTCGGTGTCTACCACACAGGCAGGGATTTCAGCTCCTGAGAATATACGAAGATTCCTTAAGTATAAACCTGTGGAGCTTCAAGTTTTTTTGCGAGGTATCTAATATGAAACAGAAAACGGTAGCTTATTTATTGGGTATATTTGCGATTTCATTAATACTGGTACTCAATTTTTTCGGCGTATTTCAGCTTCTCGAATATAAATCATACGATTATAGGTTACGTCACCGCAATGTTAATCCGCCTTCCGATAAAATAATAATTGCTGCTATAGATGAAAATAGTTTGGAACATCTCGGCAGATGGCCATGGGACAGAAGCGTTCATGCGAAATTGATTGATAAGTTAACTCAGGCAGGGGTAAAGACTATCGGCATGGATATACTCTTCATTGAAAAAAGTAGTGAACAAAGCGACGAATTACTTATAGATGCAATAAGAAATTCTAACAGATCTGTTAATGAAATTCTTTTCGAGATTGATAGGGGTGCCATTGCTAAGGCAAAACCGCCTATTTCGGGTATTGAAAGAAATTCCGTAAAAATTGGTTTTCCGAACGTATTTCCGGAAACCGATGGAGTGGTTAGAAAAGTAAGACCTGTTATGGAATATAATAAAAAGTTGTATCCGCATATATCTCTTGCAATTGCATCTGCATTTACCGGTAAACCCATAGAAGAATTGATGAAAGGGTTACCACTGGATTATAACGGCGAAATACTTATTAACTATTCCGGTGGTTTTGAGACATTCAAATACATATCTTATTACAATATATTAAACGGTGAAATAGATAGTAAACTACTCAAAGGTAAAATAGTATTAGTTGGTTATGCTGCAGCAGGCCTTGGCGACAGGCACGTAACACCGCTTTCGCCGGTAATGCCGGGAATAGAAACAATAGCCAATAATGTGAATGCGTTTATCAATTCGGATTATATATCCTTTGCTAGCGGATTTTTCGGATTTTTGACAATAGTTTTTATTGGAAGTATTCTTACTTTCTTTTTACCGCGGCTTTCTTCCTGGAAATCTACATTTTTAGTGATATTTATTTTTGTAATCTGGTCATTGATTTGTAAATATTATTTTGTTGAAAAGAAAATCTGGATTGAATACGTGCCTGTAACTTTTTTGATTTTCTTAACATATCTTTCAATAACTTCATGGCGTTTTATTACTGAGGAAAAGGAAAAACGATGGCTGAAAAAAGCATTTGGACAGTATCTTTCTCCGCTTGTTATTAATGAAATCATGAAAAATCCCGATGCGCTTGCACTTGGCGGTAAGAGACTGGAAATGACGGTACTTTTTTCCGATATCAGGGGTTTTACTACAATTTCAGAAGCTTCAACACCTGAGGGTATAGTTGCACTTTTAAATGAATATCTGACAAAAATGACAGAAATAGTTTTCAAATATGAGGGTACGCTTGATAAATTTATTGGCGATGCTGTAATGGCTTTTTGGAATGCTCCGATACCGCAGAAAGACCATACTCAAAGAGCGGTTTTTTGTGCCATTGAAATGATAGAAGAATTAAAAAAATTACAAGAAAAATGGCGTGCTGAAAAGAAACCGATTATAGATATTGGCATAGGTATAAACAGGGGCGATATGGTTGTCGGTAATATGGGTTCTATTGAAAGAATGGATTATACGGTTATCGGCGACAATGTGAATCTCGGAGCACGCCTTGAAGGTTTAAATAAAGAATTCAGAACACATATAATCATATCTGAGTCGGCATATCAAATTGTAAAAGACATTGTAAAAGTAAAACCCCTCGGAACTACAAAAGTCAAAGGTAAAGAAAAGCCAGTTGAAATTTATTGTGTCGAAGGAAAAATATAATGTATTTTTTCTGGCGGCTCCTTTTAGCGCATCTTTTAGCCGATTTTACATTTCAGACAAATAGAATTGCAAAATGGAAAAGGGAAAGTATCTCCGGTGTTCTTTTCCACGTTTTGATATTTTTGTTTTTTGCAGTTGCTATAAACTATCAGTATTTACCGCAACGAGATTTTGCCTTAGCATTACTACTTCTTGCCATATCACATGTAATTGAAGATCAGTGGCGTGTTTATAGTATTACAAAATATAATTCTCCTGATAATTTTGGTTTCTTTTTATGGGATCAGTTTGTACACGTACTTCTTATATTTGTATTGGCTCCGAAAAACCCTATAGCAATTGATACAGAAAAATGGGTAATACTTACTATTATATTTATACTTGCGACACATTTTTCAACAATATTTATTTATTTTTCAAAAAAAACATTTTTTTCAGACAGCAGTATAATTAATCAGGAAAAATATCATGGAATTGTTGAACGGCTTACTATCGTCGGTTGTTTTATAATTCCGGGTAAGTGGTACTGGCTGATATTGCCCGCTGTAGTTGTAATGGTAATAATCGAACGTTTTTCAATGAAGAAATCAGCAACAAAACTGGATTATTCTGCTTTAAATGTATTAATATCAAATGGTATTGCAGTAATATTAAGTATCACAGCGCGCATAGTTTGGTATTAGCCCCCTAGAGATAGAGTTTTACGTTCATTGTTTTTAGCCTGCCTGCCGGTGGCAGGTTCGTAGTTCATAGATAAAGCAACAACTATGAACCATGAGCTATTAACTATGCCTGCCCGCCTACGGTTTCTTGTCCGCCAAAGATTTCTTGTCCGCCAAAGATTCAGTGGCGGAAGTGGCGGAAGTGGTGGAAGTGGCGGGAACTATCCTCTGTACGCGCTTTACGCTAATCTCTTACGGGGTAAAAATTTGCGCCGTTAGCTCAACTGGATAGAGTATTCGGCTACGAACCGAAAGGTTGCAGGTTCAACTCCTGCACGGCGCGTGAAAAAAATTTAGACAAACCGCTTTTTCCAAAAAAGTCCATTCATTTTAAATGAAATCCAAAAATTTTTTCATGCAGGAAGCGATAAAAGAAGCAGAAAAAGCAAAAGAAAAAGATGAAGTTCCGGTTGGCTGTGTGATAGTAAAAAATGATAAAATAATATCAAGAGCACATAATCTGACTATAAGAACAAATGATCCAACCGCACACGCAGAAATTTTAGCAATAAAAAAAGCAGCAAAAAAAACTAATAATTACCGCTTGACAAATTGTGATATGTATGTTACAATTGAACCATGCCCTATGTGTGCGGGTGCACTTATTTGGGCTCGCATCGATAGGGTTTTTTATGGTGCTTGTGATAAAAAAGCCGGCGCCTGCGGAAGTGTAATTAACATTACAAATAACAATAAATTCAATCATACCATCAAAATAGAAAGTGGTATACTTCAAAAAAGATGTTCCAAACTAATTAAAAATTTTTTTAAGGAGAAGCGCAAATGAAATATAAAAATATATTTTTTATTTTTACCTTTTCCGCCACAATCCGCCAGCTGGCGGAGTTGGCGGATCCGCCAAAGCAGCAGTGGCGGGCACCTTTTATCCCGTTAGAAAAATGCAAAAATGTGATTAATAATATTATAAAATATATAAATAATAATATGTATTGTTTTGCAAAAATTGTTATTGCTATGTATTTTCTAACGGGACTTACCTGCCTTTTTTCCGCTGACTCAGGCATAGATGTAGGGAATAAATCTATTGATTTTTCTCTTAATGAGATATCGTCAACAACTACCTTTAAACTTTCTAAGTATAACGGCAAAAACCCGGTTTTAATTAATTTTTTTGCCACATGGTGTCCTTACTGTGTGCAAGAAATTCCTGAGTTAAATAAAGTATATACCGAATATAACAAAAAAGGACTGATTGTTGCGGCTGTAAACGTCCAGGAAAAAAATGAAAAAGTTGCAAGTTTTATCAAGAAAAAGAAAGTGCTTTATAAAATTCTTTTAGATTCTAACGGAGAGGTATCTAAAAAATTTAAAGTTTTTGGTTTACCGACCAATATATTAATTAATTCAAAAGGCGTAATAGTTTTTCGCGGAAATAACATGCCTTCTAAAGAAGACATCGAGAAAATTTTATCTTCGAAAAAGAAAAAATGAGGGAAAAAGAAATAATAGTGGTAGGAATATCTGCAGGAGCAACTTCCAAAAGCAGAAGTGAACTTCTTTTAAACTCTCTCTTAGATGAATTCTCACAAGTTAATTGTAAAATAAAAAAAATAGCAATTAGAGATTTAAAAATATCTTTCTGTGATGGTTTCCGGGGCTGTGAAAAAACAGGAACCTGCAAGTGGAAAGATGATATGCAGCTCATTGAAAGGAAAATTATAGAAGCAGATGTTGTTGTTGTATCCTCGCCTATTTATTTTACGTCAATACCCGCCAATTTAAAAGCAATAATTGACAGGTGTCAAGTTTATTGGGCCAGGAAAAATATTTTGAAGAATTTTAATTTGGAACCTAAAAAAGGTTTATTTATTTCAATTGCAGGGCGAAATCCGGATTTTAATCATGCAGAAACGATTATAAGAGCATTTTTTAGTGTTTTTAATATAAAATTAGCCGGAAAATATTATCTTCCGAATACAGATACAATTAATGAAAACATTTTTTTAGAATCAATAAAAGAAGTCAAAAATTTAATTAAGGAGGTTTTAAAATGAAAGCAGTTGTTGACAAAGATTTATGTACCGGTTGTGGATTATGCGTTGATTCCTGCCCCGATGTTTTTGAAATGCAGGATGTTGTAGCAGTAGTTAAAGTTTCTCCAATACCCGCGGGCGCGGAAGAATGCGCAAAACAGGCCGCATCGGATTGTCCGGTAGAAGCAATAAAAGTTGAATAAAAAAACAAAAGTATTAAATAACGATTGGAGTATCTAATGAAAGATATAATTGAAATCAGATGGCATGGAAGAGGCGGGCAAGGTGCAAAAACGGCTGCGCTTCTTTTTGCTGAAGCAGCACTTGCTACAGGTAAATATGTTCAGGGATTTCCGGAATATGGCCCGGAAAGAATGGGAGCACCGGTTCAGGCGTTCAACCGCTTATCGGATAAACCTATAACACTTCATTGCGGTATAATAAATCCTGATTTTGTGGTTGTACTTGATCCGACACTAATAAAGTCTGTTGATGTCATAGCAGGACTTTCTGACACCGGCGCAATAATAGTAAATACTGAAAAAAACGCTGCCGAAATGAAAAAAGAGCTGAATTTCAGCGGTAAAGTTTATGTTATTAATGCATCAAAGATAGCAAAGGAATGTTTTGGAAAAGAAATTCCTAATACACCAATGTTGGGAGCGCTTGTTAAAGTTACAAATTTTCTTGACATCAACGGTGTTTTGGAAGATACTAAAAAGAAACTCGAAAAGAAATTTTCGCACAAACCCGAAATTATTGATGGAAACATAAAATCAATAAAACGGGCATTTGATGAAATAAGCGGATAAAAATAGTAACGGGTAATCCCGATGAGTCGGGGACAAGCTGGGTAATGAGTAATGAGTAAAAGGAACCCGCCATCGTTTTTTCGAACGACGGCTTGGTAAAATAAGGATTATTAACATGGAAAAAAAACAAGGTTGGAAAGAATTACCACAATGTGATATTTTGGAAGAAGGAACAGCCAGAAATTTTAAGACCGGAGATTGGAGAAGTGATAAGCCAGTATATCATCCGGAGAAATGTATTCAATGTTTTTTCTGCTGGATAAATTGTCCTGATACAGCAATAATAGTTAAGGACGGAAAAGTTACGGGTATAAATTACGATTATTGTAAAGGTTGCGGTATTTGTGCAAGAGAATGTCCGCCAAAGGCTGTGGCTATAACAATGGAAAAAGAAAAAAAATAAGAAAGATTAGGGGTGTATTTTATGAGAGTAGCTAAAACTGGTAATGAAGCAATGGCAGAAGCAATGAGACAGATAAATCCGGATGTTGTCGCAGCATATCCTATTACACCGGCGACAGAAATAGTTATGATTTTTTCACAATTTGTTGCAGATGGTTTAGTTGATACCGAATATGTTGCGGTTGAATCCGAACACTCTGCTATGTCTGCATGTATTGGCGCATCTGCGGCGGGCGCAAGGGTTATGACATCCACTTCCTCGCAGGGTTTGGCATTAATGTATGAAATGCTTTATATTGCAGCAGGTTTAAGACTTCCGATAGTGATTGGTGAAGTAAATCGTGCACTTTCAGCACCGATAAATATTCATGGCGATCATTCAGATACAATGGGCGCACGCGATGCCGGATGGATACAAATATTTTCCGAAAATTCCCAGGAAGCATATGACAGTATGATACAGGCAATTTTAATTGCAGAACGTTCAAAACTGCCGGTAATGGTTACTACGGATGGTTTTATCATCAGCCATTGCCTTGAAGTTATCGATACGATAAGTGACGGAGATGTAAAGAAATTTGTCGGTGAATATAACCCTGAAAGATATTTATTAGATATTAAAAGACCGTTTACATTAGGAGCCATTGACTTGCAGGATTATTATTTTGAACATAAGATGCAGGAAGCCGAAGCAATGAAGGATTCAAAGAAAATAATATTGGATGTTGCATCAGAATTTAATAAAAAATTCGGGCGTGAATACGGATTTTATGAAAAATATAAATTGGACGATGCTGAGGTTGCAATAGTGTGTCTTGGTTCTGCAGCAGGAACGACAAAAGTTGTTGTGGATGAACTGAGGGCAAAAGGTATTAAGGCAGGACTTTTAAAACCCAGAGTTTTTAGGCCTTTTCCATACCAGGAAATTGCAAAAGAGCTTTCAAAAGTTAAGGCCATATCTATACTTGACCGTTCGGATACGTACTCTGCTTATGCCGGCCCGGTATTTACTGAAATTACATCAGCATTATATTCTTCAAATATGCAGATTCCGGTTAATAATTATATTTATGGTTTAGGCGGAAGGGATATTGGTAAAGAAGAGATAAAGAATGTTTTTGAAGAATTGGTAACTATTGCAAAAACAAAAAAGGTTGAGAAGTTGATAGGGTACATCGGAGTCAGGGAATAAAAAACGCTCGCAGCAAATTTGTCGGACACGCTCAGCTGGCCACCCTGCCAGCTTCGCTCGTAGCGTAGCTCCTGTAGGGTTTTAGTCGCTACTTTAAGGTCCGAGCAAATTTCTGCTTCGCGTTACTATTAACAAAGAATAGGGTAAGAGGAGAAGTTATGGCTAGTTTAAAAGAACTTTCAAAAAAAGAAGAATTGTTTACAGGCGGACACAGGTTATGTTCAGGTTGCGGTGCTGGAATTATTGCAAGGCAGGTAATGATTGCTTGCGAGAAACCGGTTGTTGTTGCAAATGCAACAGGATGCCTTGAAGTTGCAAGCACAATATTTCCTTATACTGCGTGGCGGGTACCATGGTTTCATTCGGCATTTGAAAATGCGGCAGCTTCAATTTCAGGAATAGAAACAGCATATAACGCTCTCAAAAAGAAGGGAAAAGTTAAAGAAGATGTAAATTTTATTGCATTTGGCGGTGATGGCGGAACTTATGATATAGGCCTGCAGGCGTTATCCGGTGCAATGGAGAGAGGGCATAGGATTCTTTATATTTGTTATAATAATGAAGCATATATGAATACGGGTGTTCAGCGTTCTTCTGCAACACCAAGAGGCGCAAATACAACAACAGCACCATCCGGAAAGCAATCTACCGGTAAGATGCAAATGAGAAAAGACTTAACAGCAATTATGGTTGCGCACAATATTCCGTATGTTGCACAGACAACTTTGAGTTTTCAAAGTGATTTAATGTCAAAAGTGCAGAAAGCATTATCAATTAACGGGCCTGCATTTATGAATGTTATGCAGCCGTGCCGTCTTGGCTGGATTTATCCCCCGGAAGATACTGTCCGTATGGGACGCCTGGCAGCAGATACTTGCGTTTGGCCTATTTATGAAGTTACAAATGGCGTATATAAACTTAATTATAAACCGAAAGAAAAGAAACCCATTACTGATTGGCTTAAAATACAGGGCAGGTTTAAACACCTCTTTTCTGCCGGTAATGAAGAAGTAATAAAACAGCTTCAGGCAGACGTTGATAAAAATTGGGAAAAATTACTTTCACTTTGCGGCGAAAAGATTTAAGTTTAATAATGTTAGCTATGGAATTAGAACTTGATGTTACTGATATAAAATGGGCTAAAGAGTTTCTAAAAAAAACAGATTTTCTATCCCAACTTACAGACCAGGAAATTACCTCCCTTATATACAAAATAAATAAAATTACTTTTCAAAAAGGTAAAACAATACTTTTTAAAGGTGAATTTTCTAACCGGCTTTTTATAGTGAAAAGTGGTCAGGTTGGAATATTCATTTCTAAAGAAGGTAAAAAGGAAAAAGTTGCGGAACTAAAAGAAAACAGTTATTTTGGCGAGGTCTCGCTGGTTCATCCGGTTCCCGCATCTGCTACGGTTGTTGCAGAAAATGATTGTGAAATTCTCATTTTAGAAAAGGAAGTACTTGACGATGTTTTCAAAAATAATCCTGCCGCATTAGAAACAATCCATAAGAAAATCGAAGAAAGAAAAAAACCACAATAAAAAACCCATCAATAAGATGGGTTTTAAATTTGTGAAATTATCTGCAATTATTATTTTTGCCTTAAAAGGAATACCATTTTTGTCTTGCCGAACTCAAGCATATCACCGTCGTGCAATTGTCTTATATCAGTAATAGCATCCCCGTTTACTTTAGGATATCCTTCTTTTACAGCTTTTAATGTGTATCCTTCAGGTCTGTGAGAAATTGCTGCCGCAACACTTGGGGCAAACATTCCTTTAATTTTTATTTGTGCCTGTTCTCCTGTTCCGACATAAACAAGAAGTCCTGAAATTTCAATTTCAGTGTTTTGGTCAACACCACCTTCTATTATTTTAAGAAAACCGGTTTTTTCACCTTGGCCTTGTCCTTTCGGTTGATCGCTTAACATTTCGCGTAATTTTGTTGCGTCTATAATTACGGTTTCACTGCCGCCCATACTCTTTTGTTCTGAAGGTTTTTGAGCCGCATCGGCTTCTTCTTCATTAATAAATACAAGTGTATGTTTCGCCAAACCTACTTGGTCTTTATTGTGAATGCCTGCTTTAAGTATTTTGGTTTCATTAAGAAAGGTTCCGTTTGTGCTGTTTAAATCTTCAAGAAAATACACATCACCTTGTTTAAATATTTTTGCATGATGGCCGGATACGGCAGGGTTATCAATAACTACATCATTATCATCCTTTCGCCCAATGGTAAAGACGTCTTTTTCAACAGGTATCTCCTTAATTACGGCTGCTCCAAACTTTAAAATAATCTTTGGCATAAAATCCTCCTATCTTAAAATACCCTTTAAGAAATTTGCTATTTTATTTTTAAAAACTGGGAATCCCTTTTTAATATTAGCAACTACTACGGTGATATTATCTTTACCGCCTGCATCATTTGCCAAAGAAACTAGCTTTTCACATATTAAATTTGGTTCTTTGTATTCTTCTATAGTTTTTAAAATCTGACTGTCTGGAATCATTCTTAATAAACCGTCGGAACATAATAAAACATAATCATTATTATTCAACGGCATTTCTGTAACATCCGCATTAACGGTTTTATCAATACCCAGAGCTCTTGTTAAAATGTTTTGAATATCAGATTTACTTGCTTGTTCCATTGTTATCAATCCCTTGCGAACCTGTTCCATGACTACTGAATGGTCGGTGGTTAACGGATTAATATCGTTGTCACGTATTAGATACAGCCGGCTGTCGCCCACATGCGCTACAATTAAATTATCTTCTGCTATCAGCGCGGCAACAATAGTTGTTCCCATCCCGCTATTTTGAGGATATTTCTGACTTGCTTCAAATATGGCATTGTTTGCTATATTAAGGCAATTTACCAGATAATTTGCATATTTTGATTTGGTGGGGAGCATTGAAACAGGATAATTTTCAATAATGTTACTTTTAAAACCATGTTCCATCTGTTCCTTAATAATATCAACTGCCATTTTACTTGCGACCTGTCCTGAAGCATGCCCACCCATTCCGTCTGCAACCAGAAAAAGATTGATAATTTCCGAAACAGAAAAATTGTCTTCGTTGTTTTCTCTTACAAGGCCCTGGTCGGTTTTACCATATGAGGTTATAATTAATTTCATAAATTTTTACAGAGTTGCCAAAACTGTCCTTATATCTTTTTCCATTTCTCCGGCTCTCTGGTAACGTTTTTCAACATCTTTTTGCATAGCTTTATCAATTACTGCTACGAGAGAATCCGGGATTTTATCGTTATATTTTTTAGGTGAAAGCTGATGCTCATTACCTATCTGGAATAACAGTGTTGCAATGCTTTCGCCCTGGAACGGTTTTTCTCCGGTTAACATTTCATATAATAATACTCCGAGCGAGAAAATGTCAGCCCTGCCGTCAACTTTTTTACCTGCAACAGATTCAGGCGACATGTAACTCGGTGTTCCAAGCACGGTACCTGTCTGTGTTTTGGAAGACGATAGAATTCGTGCTATACCAAAGTCGGTTACACGGACTGAACCGTCTTTAAGCAGCATTATATTTGCCGGTTTTATATCTCTGTGAACAACACCCTGTTGGTGTGCATAATCAAGTGCGCTTGCAACCTTAGCAACAAGATCTAATAAATCTTTCATAGGCATAAGTTTGCTTTTTTCGCATCTGGATTTTAAATCTTCACCATCAAGAAGTTCCATTGCTATATATGATAAATCCATATCTTCACCTGCGTCAAAAATTCTAATAATATTCGGGTGAGAAAGATTGCCTGCCGATTCCGCTTCACGGAAAAACCGCTCTTTTAACGCTTTCATCTGGTCTTCTGGGACATCCTCTTCAAAGCGGACAGTCTTTATAGCGACTTGCCTGTTTATCTTCGGGTCTTTTCCGAGATAGACGATACCCATAGCACCTTTGCCCAATTCTTTAATTATTTCATATCTGCCTAAGGTAGGCGTTTGTTTTGAACCCTTGATAATTACAGTTGATTCCTTAGACGATGAACCGAGAAAACCGGTTTCACCTGCTGTTTTGAGTGTTGTTATTTTTTCTTCAATATCCTTATATTTTGGATCCACTTTTTTAATATGTTCGTAAACCGCGACTGATTTATTTATCTGCCGTTTCCTTTCAAAATCAAGAGCGAGATTATAAAGTAACTCTTTCATCTGGTCGTCGAGCGGGCATCTTCTAAATTTTTCAAACGCAAGGTCAAGCATTCCCTGCCCCTGGAATGATAAACCCAACATTTTATTTGTTTCAATACCCTCTGCTTCTACAAGTTCCTTACGTTTTTCTGTAAAAAGGAAATGTCTTGTAGTAATAAGCGTATATCCCAGTACAAGTAAGATAGACGGATAAAATATTTTTAACCAATAACCTTTGGTAAATATGTATGTTCCAAATCCCAAAATTATAGCTAAAATAACTACTGTAACTATGGCACCCCATTTAGCTTTTAATCTTGGGAGAACAAGTATTACAAACAGACCGCAAATTGCCAAGCAAGCCATTTCGAATGTCTTTGCCCACTGGGGTTTTACAATAAATCTTTTATTTATAATGTTCTGGATTACGTTTGCGGAAATTTCAACTCCGGGGAAATTATTAGCAACCGGAACCACATTTAAATCACCAATACCTGTTGCGGTAAGCCCTATTAAAACAATTTTATTTTTAAATGCTTCGGGTGGGATTTTTTTGGTTAATACATCAAAAGAATCGCAGTACTTAAAAGTTTTGTATGGCCCGTTAAAGTTTATAAGCATATTCATTGCACCGTCGGTAGGTATACGGATTTTTCCTAAACCGATTTCGTTCTCATTGTTTATCTTTATGTCATTTAGACCGAGATTCATATATATTCTCGCTAATTGTAATGTGAAGGAAGGATAGTATTTATCCTGGTATCTTACAAGAAGAATTTCTCTTCTCTTTGTTCCGTCGATATCCGGAATAACGTTAACATGTCCTATACCCAATGTGCCTTCAGAAAAAATATCTATGGGAAGCAGGGGTATATATCCGTTGGTAGATGGTAATGTAGGTCCGGAAACAGAATTGCTGGATAATATTAGAGGTACTTCTTCGGGTTTTTCGCCGAGAGGTTCATCAAGCGAAAAAAACATCGGAAGGACAATATTGCCGGAATCTGCAATAGTTTCAGAAAGAATAGTATCATTATCTATACTATTTTCTGCATTTGCAATATCTCCGATAAAACTGGTGAAATTTAAAAGTTCATTATCTTTTATTCTATATTTTTTCTTCAGTTTGCTTGCTTCAATCAGTAAATTTGCGTATTTTAATTTTAATTCTTTTAATTGTTCCAGACCGAGCGCCTGTTCCGGTTCACTAAAAAGTATATTTAGACCTATAACTTTAGGGTTTGCTTTTGAAACCTCTTCTATTAGCGCTGCGATTATTGCTCTTGACCATGGCCATCTGCCGATATTAGAAATACTGTTGTCGTCAATACTTACAATAATAACATCATCGCCGGGTTTGGGATTTTGTCTCAATTTACTTCTTAAATCGTAGAATTTGTATTCCAAAGATTCAAAAAAACCTACCTTAAGAATATAAAACACGATTATTAACAGAGACAATACCAACCCAATAACAAAATCTATCAACCAGTTTTGTTTTTTCATAGTTTTGACTTTTCTCCAAAATGTATTATAAAGTATATAGAAAATTTGAAATTTTGTCAAGGTAAATTGTGATTTAGAATAAAATAAATAGTTGTGGTATAAAGATTATGTTATTTTCTAGTTGTTTAGTAAGAATTTGAATATAAAATTAACAGATTCGGGGGAGTTGGTCGGATTCGAGCATTTGAAGGATACGTACACCGCCGATTTTAGTTTTGAGGTACACGCCTTTAGGTTTTGACATGACTTTTCCGATAATTTGTGCGTTTTTGCCAAGCGGATGGTTTTTCATAGCAAAAAGTATTTTTTTTGCATCAGTTTCTTTTACAATTGCTACAAGTTTTCCTTCATTTGCTATATAAAGAGGGTCCAATCCAAGCAGATTGCAGGCGGATTTTGTGGATTTTTGAACAGGGATTTTTTCTTCAATTATTTCAATACCTATATTAGATTGTTCGGCAATTTCGTTAAGAGTTGTTGCTAAACCGCCTCTTGTAGGGTCGCGCATTGTATGTATTTCGCCTGCTTTTAACATTCTCTCAACAAGATTATTTAACGGGGCAACGTCGCTAAAAAGTTTTCCTTCCAGTTCTAAATTTTGGCGGGCATTTAATATTGCAATTCCATGGTCGGCAATTGTTCCGGAAATAATTATAACATCTCCGGTTTTTGCATTGTGCCCAGAAATGTTTAATTTTTTGTTTAGAATACCTATCCCGGAAGTTGTTAGGAAAATTTCATCAGCAGCGCCTTTTTCGACAACCTTTGTATCACCGCAAACAATTTGAACACCTGCTTTTTTTGACGTTTCAGCGATTGAACTAACAATTTTTTCAAGTTTTTCTATTTCAAGGCCTTCTTCAATTATTGCGGATACAGAAATATAAAGCGGTTTTGCGCCCATTACCGACAAATCGTTTACTGTTCCGCAAATCGAAAGCTTGCCTATATCTCCACCCGGGAAAAAAATAGGTTTTACAACATAAGAATCAGTAGTATATACCAATTTAAAGTTGGAATTTATTGACGGCAAAACAGCGGAATCATCAAGTTTCTTGGATATGGTATTCCCGAATTTTTTCAAAAAAAGATTTTTGATTAACTGATGAGTTAATCTTCCGCCGGAACCGTAGGATAATGTAATTTTTTTATTGTCCATATTTATAATATGCTGCACAGGTACCTTCCGAAGAAACCATGCAGGGTCCTATCGGATTTGAAGGATTACATTTTTTACCAAATAAATGACATTGTATTGGCTTCACTGTGCCGGTAAGTATTTTTCCGCACAGGCAACCAACCGGTTCTTTAGCATTCTTCAATTTTGTCTTAAATTTTTGCAAAGCATCAAATTTTTTGTATTTATACTTAAACTTTAATCCGGATTTTTTTATTATACCTAATCCGCGCCATTGGGAATCGGACTCTTCAAAAATAGAATACAAAAGTTTCATTGCAAAAGGGTTTCCTTCTTTTTTAACGACCTTTTTATATTGAATTTCTATAATAGGTTTTTTGGTTTTTATCTGTTTCAGTATCATAAAAATCCCTTCCAATATTTCTGAAGGTTCAAAGCCGGTTATTACCGAAGAGATTTTATATTTCTCGGTTATAAATTGGTAAGGTTTTGACCCAATAATCGCTGAAACATGTCCGGGAAGTAAAAACCCGTCAATTTTTAAATTTTTTTGTTCTAGAATTACTTTTAATGCCGGAGGTATTACTTTAAAAGCAGGAATTACAGAAAAGTTTTTTGTTTTTTCTTTTTCTGCAGTTTTTATTGTTGCAGCTATAGTAGGTGAAGTAGTTTCAAAACCAACTCCTACAAAAACGACTTCTTTTTTTGGATTTTTTTGTGCTATTTTTAGAGCATCAAAACATGAGTAAACCATTCTTACATCATTACCATTTGATTTTTCCTTTTCAAGCGAAGAATTACTCCCCGGTACTTTTAACATATCGCCGAAAGTTGTTATTATTAAACCTTTTTTAGCAAGCTCAATTGCCGAATCAATAATTGGAGTTGGGGTTACGCAAACCGGACAACCCGGGCCGGAAATTAAATTAATATTTTTTGGAAGCAGAGATTTTAGTCCCGAATATGCAATCGCCATCGTATGTGTCCCGCAAACCTCCATGATGTTTACTTTTTTGTTTGCTAATAATTTTATTTTATTAATTAAGTTACTGGACATATTTTTTATCTAAGAACTCGTACCTTTTACCCAGCCTGTCCCGACTCATCGGGATTACCCTTTACTTATTACTTTATTTTTATATTTTTTAACATCTTGAGTGTTTTTTTCGCATCTTTTGTATCAAGGATTTGAATAGCAAAACCTGCGTGAACAATAACATAATCACCGATTTTTGCGGCAGGTAAAAGATCCAGACCTGCTTTCCTTTTAATACCGCCAAAATCAATATCGGCAATTTTATCTTTTATTGAAATAATTTTTCCAGGAATCGCTAAACACATAATTACGCGGAGTTCGTACCAACTGGAACGAACGAGCATATTATCCCGACCACATTAAAAAATAATAAAGTCGGGATCCTCCATTTGAAGTT
The DNA here is from genome assembly GCA_001800605.1 of Elusimicrobia bacterium RIFOXYD2_FULL_34_15. GTDB lineage: Bacteria > Elusimicrobiota > UBA8919 > UBA8919 > UBA8919 > UBA9627. Next base: position 7,226 of record MGVS01000023.1, on the reverse strand, counting down.
CGGAGCTACTGCACCGAACGAGGCTACAACCCCGATGCCTTGTTTTGCCACCGGCAAAACATTCGGGGTCAACCTATAGAGACGTTGAACTTGTGGATCCTTCGACTTCACTCAGGATGAAATTATTGAGAATCCAATAATTTCATTATACAATATTCTTGACAAAAAGTCAAAAATATGATAAATCTGATTACATGATTACACAGATTAAACCTAATTATAGTAATCAGAAGTTTTAATCCCCGTAATCTTGTTTTAATAATCACTGTAATCATTTTTATCCTGCAGCCAGTCCCAAATAAAGTCGGGACGGGCCCTCCACTGAATCGTCGGCGGGCAAGCAGGATTCCCTGCCTAGAATCTTTAAGGTAGATATTATAATCCCGATTGTTATCGGGATGGAGATTCATATGCGAATTTTAATTTCAAATGATGATGGTTTATATGGAGCAGGACTTAAACCGCTGATTTCTGTAATGAAAAAAATGGGCGACGTTGTTGTCGTTGTTCCCGATTTAAATAAAAGTGCATCAAGCCATTCAATAACTGTTAATAGACCGATGCAGCTCATGCCCAAAGGAAAAAATGTTTACACGCTTTCAGGAACGCCTTCAGATTGTGTCAGGTTTGGAATTATGTGGGTAATGAAAGGAAATGTTGACCTGGTAGTATCCGGTATAAATGATGGTCCAAATATGGGTGAGGATTGTATTTATTCAGGGACTGTCGCTGCAGCAAGGGAAGGTGCTATTTTAGGATTTCCGTCTTTTGCTATATCATTGGTATATGACGGTAAAAATCGTTTCAAGTACGCCGCAGAATATGCGTATAAAATAATAAAAAAAATGTTTAAATATAAAGTACCGAAACATACTTTTTTTAATATCAATATCCCGGATTACAAAAGCATAAAAGGTGTAATTTTGACTAAGATGGGGAAGCGTATTTATAACGATTATATTGATGAAAAAATAGATAAAAAAGGCCGGAAATACTACAGGATTTTAAGCAAACAAGTATCCGGTTATCCTATAAAAAATACTGATATTATAGCAATGGATAATAAATATATTTCAGTAACTCCGCTCAAAATTGACCAAACCGACCATGCCTATCTGAAGAAATTGAAAAAATTTAAGTAAAAGAATCTTTTTATAACGCAAATAATCCAATAATTAAAGGTTTATTTTGTTGACTTTTAATGGGTTTTTTAATAAAATCTAACATAGAGTTATTATATTTATTATATCTTAAAATTTGATACCGTTTCTAAATATGAAAAAGGGTTTTTTTGTTACGTTGGAAGGGTCTGATGGTTGCGGTAAATCCACGCAATCAGCGCTATTAGTCAAGAAGCTTAAGAAAATGGGTTTTGATGTAGTGCATACCCGCGAACCGGGCGGTACAAAAGTAGCGGAATCAGTCAGAAAAATCTTACTTGATTCTAAGAGTAAAATTTCACCATTAACTGAACTTTTACTTTATGAAGCTTGCCGTGCACAACTTACAGCTGAGATAATTTTACCCGCGATTGAATCAGGTAAGGTTGTTATTTGCGACAGGTATGCAGATGCTACAGTGGCATATCAGGGTTTTGGAAGAGAATTGGACAAGAAAATAATTTTCAAACTTAATGATATTGCAACTTCAAAATTGAAACCAAATTTAACTATTTTTTTAGAATTGGACGTAAAAAAAGGGCTTGCTCGCACTTGTTTGCGAGGGAAAGATCGGCTGGAAAGAGAAAGTTTTGTTTTTCATAAAAAAGTCAATTATGGCTACAAATGGCTTGCCAAACAATTTCCAAACAGGATTAAGGCTGTTAAAGCAGACGGAACAATTGAAGAGATAGCAAATAAAATTTTTGATATAGTAGTAAAAAAATTATGGAATTGATAGGGCATAACAAACAAACCGAGATATTTCTTAAAGCGATTAAGAATGAGCATATTCATTCTTCATATATGTTTGTTGGTCAGTCGGGAGTCGGTAAAAGATTGTTTGCATTAAAAATTGCGCAAATGCTCAATTGCAGTGAAGAGATATATAAAAGACCTTGCGGAATATGCCCATCATGTAAAAAAATAGAGATGGGAAATCATCCGGATGTTATGACCATTTCGGTGCTTGAAGATAAATCATGGATTTCTATTGAACAGGTAAAAGACATGATTAAAGGTCTTCAGATGAATACAATTATGAACGGTTATAACGTGAGAATAATAAATGATGCGCAATTTATTAAAGAAGAAGCTGCAAATTCGCTTTTGAAAATACTTGAGGAACCACCGAAAAACACCGTTATAATTCTGATTACTCCGTCGCCGCATTCTTTACCGAGAACTATAATTTCAAGGTGCGTTACGGTATATTTTGGCGTGTTAAGCGATACCGAAATTAAGAGCAAAATTGAAAAATACGGACTTGAAAAAGATGAATTGGATTTTGTTGTTTCAGTTGCGATGGGTTCTTTGGGCAAGGCTATACAATGGGCGGAAGATAAAAAACTGATTGATGAATATAAAAATGTTTTTACGGATTTTAAGAAAGGAAAATTTGTAAATTCAAAGTATGAAAGAAATGAAGCAGTAGAATTCTTAAATTTACTTGCTAGCCAGGTTAGATGCTATGAACCCGAAAAATTAGGAATGGTTTTAAAGATGAGAAATTACATTATGAGAAATACAAACATTGGTTTAACATTAGAAGTTTTACGTCAAAATTTAACCTAAATTTTGTAAATGCAAAAAATGGGTAATTTGAGGAGATATTATGCCGCTTGCTGTTGGTGTACAGATAAGAAGAACTAAGGATATTATTTTTTGCGACGCGGGGTCCATAGATGTTTCTATGAACACCCAGCTGTTAGTTGAAATAGATAACGGATTAGAAGTTGGAATGGTAGTTATTCCGGAGCAGATGACAGATACAAAGGAACCGCTTAAAAAGGTTGTTCGGTTGTTCACGGAAGAAGATGCCAAGCGTGTAGAAAAAAATAAGGAATATGCCAAGAAAGATCTTTCTGCGATACTTGATAAGGTGGAAACGCTTAAAGTGAAGATGAATCTTTCAATGATAGAATATAATTTTGAAAGAACCAAGCTTTTTATTTATTATACCGCAGAAGAAAGGGTGGATTTCCGCGAATTGCTCAAAGAATTGGGGTCTGTTCTTAAAACAAGGATTCAGATGGTGCAAATCGGGGTTAGGGACGAAGTTAAAATTTTAGGTTCGCTCGGGCACTGCGGGCAAATATGCTGCTGTCAGAGATTTTTAAAGGATTTTACATCAGTAACAACCGAAATTGCAAAAGATCAGAATCTGACTATAAATCCTGCTAAAATTTCCGGTGTTTGCGGAAGATTGATGTGCTGTATTGCTTATGAACACGATTTTTATGTTTCTGAAGGTAAAAAATATCCTGCGGTTGGAAGTGAGGTTAAGACCCCTGAAGGTAAAGGTAAAGTTATAGGAGTGAATATTTTTAAATCAGAGATAAATGTGCAGTTTGAAGACGGGCACATGAAAAAATTTCTGCAAAAAGAATTATTAAAGTGATCCCGTTGAAAAGTCCAACGGTCATGATTACAGTGATTTAAACTTATGATTGCTGCGATTAGGTTTAATCTGTGTAATTGTCTTTCAAAATCTGTGTAATCGATTTTATGAAGAAGTTTTATATTACAACACCTATATATTATGTAAATGATAAGCCGCATCTCGGGCATTCATATACAACTATTGCTGCCGATATTCTTGCGAGATACTGTCGTTCTAAAAATGTAGAAGTGTTTTATTTAACAGGTACTGATGAGCACGGTTCAAAAATAGCCGAAGCCGCAAGCAAGAATGGTTTTACACCGCAGGAATGGGTTGATAAAAACGTTGAAGAGTTTAAATTGTTATGGGAACGCTTGAACATATCTTACGACTATTTTATAAGGACAACCGGCGAGAAACACGTAAAAAAAGTTCAGGAAGTTTTCAGTAAACTTTTAAAGACCGGAGATATATATAAAGGAAAATACAGCGGCTGGTATTGCGTTGCCTGCGAGTCGTATTATACAGATACACAAATTCTTAGTTTTGCTTGTCCGGATTGTGCAAAAGAAGTGTGGAAGTTAGAAGAAGAATCTTATTTTTTTAAACTATCTAAATATCAGGATGCACTTCTTGAATACTATGAAAAACATCCGGAATTTCTCCAGCCGTCATGGCGTGCTTTGGAGATGAAAAATTTTGTTAAATCAGGCTTGAAAGATTTATCTGTCTCAAGAACAAAGGTAAAATGGGGCATTACAGTGCCTGGGGACGAAGCGCATACGATTTACGTATGGTTTGACGCATTGCTGAATTACTTGTCTGCTGCAGAGGGGAAAAATATCTGGCCTTGCGATGTTCATTTTATTGGTAAGGAAATTTTTAAGTTTCATGCTGTTATCTGGTCTGCCATGTTAATGGCGCTCGGAGAAAAACTGCCAAAAACGGTTTTTGCGCACGGCTGGTGGACAGTCAACGGTGAAAAAATGTCAAAATCAAAAGGCAACTTTGTGAATCCGCATACTTTTATAGATAATTACGGATGCGATGCATACAGATATTTTGTTATGAGCCAGATACCGTTCGGACAGGACGGTGATTTTTCAGAAAAAAGTTTTTTTGACAAATATAACAGTAATCTGGCAAATAATCTCGGGAATCTTATTTCACGCACGTTTTCAATGCTTGAAAAATTTTCTTTACAGGATATAAAAGCCGAGGTAGACAAAGAAAGTTCATTAGGGAAACTTATAGTTGATTTTGATAAGAAGTATTCTAAGTTTATGGAGAGTATCGAGTTTATTAAAGCACTTGAATTGATATGGGAAGTTATAAACGAAGCAAACAAGACAATAGATTCCGAAAAACCGTGGAATCTTTTTAAGATAGATAAAGTAAAACTGGAAAAAGTTTTGAAGAATCTTTTATCTGCAATAGAAATAGTTTCAAAATCACTTTCATGTTTTATGCCGGAGACATCGGAAAAAATAAAAAAAATAATTATGGATAGAAAAGTAACGGAACCTTTATTCCCGAGAAAAGATGGAAAGGATTGATTCAAACAGATGAAGGACTGATATAAACTGATGAAAAGCTGATGTATACAAGATGAAAAGACTGATTTAGACTGATGTTTAATCTTGTTTTAATCAGGACGTTATCAGTTTAGATCAAGTCTTTATCTCGTCTTAATCGTTACGTTATCAGTTTTAATCGTTTTATTATATGATTGATACACACTGCCATCTTTTAGATGAATCTTTCAATAGTGACAGAAAAGAAGTTATAGAACGGGCATTTGCAGAAGGAATTACAAAAATAATAGAAATTAGCGTAGAACCGTCTTTATGGCAAGGTTCTTTGGATTTATGTCGAAGATATAATAATATTTTTTGCACTTTTGGCATACATCCTCATGATGCGGAAAAATATGTTGATTATACTCATCTGTTAAAAGATGAAAAAGTCGTTGCAGTCGGAGAATTTGGGCTGGATTATCATAGAAACAACGTTGATAAAAAGATTCAGGCCGAAGTTTTTGAAAAACAGTTGGATATTGCAAAAAAAATTAATAAACCGGTAATAATTCACTCGCGCGAAGCAGAAGTGGATAGTTATAAAATATTGAGTCAATATAAAAATCTGCGGGGAGTTGTTCATTGTTTTTCTTCAACGCTTGAATATGCTGAAAAGTTTTTAGCCCTTGGTTATTATCTTGGGATAGATTGTCCGGTAACTTATCCAAAAGCCGATAATTTGAGAGATGTCGTAAAAAATGTACCGTTAGAAAAGATACTTTTAGAAACGGATGCGCCATATTTACCGCCCCAGAAATTCAGGGGTAAAAGAAATGAACCGTCATATATAAAATTTATTGCCGAAGAAATCGCAAAAATTAAGAATTTATCAATAGACGAAGTTTCAAAAATTACGGATAATAACGCAGAAGTACTGTTTGGAATATAGATAAAGATAAACAAAAAAAGAGAAAATAATTAAAAGGGGGGCGATTAATGCTTAATAATATTGAAATAAAAGGATTTAAGTCAATTAAAGAGATGACGTTAAATTTAAAAGCATTAAATATTTTAATTGGTCCGAATGGTGTTGGAAAATCTAATTTTATTTCTTTATTTAATATGATTAACAAAATAATTGAACAAAAATTACAGATTTTTGTTGGTCAATCAGGTGGTGTAGATTCACTATTATATTATGGTCAAAAAACAACAAGTGAATTGTCTGTTAAGCTTTCTTTTGAAAGTAATATCTACCAATTTTCTCTTGTTCCTACTTTAGATAATACTTTAATATTTTCTGAAGAAGTTTGTTTTTATCAAGCTCCTGGATATTCTAAACCTTATGATGAGAAATTAGGCACTGGACATAAGGAAACAAGATTATATGAAGAAAGTAAAATAAAGCCCAAAAAAGTTGCCAGCCATGTTTTAGATACTATTAAAAATTGGAAAGTATATCATTTTCATGATACAAGTACTACTGCAAAAATGAAACAAGATGCTGATGTTGATGATAATAGTATTTTTAGGCCAGATGCCGCCAATCTTGCTTCTTATTTGTTTTTTCTTAGACAAAAACATTCTCAAAATTATAAAAATATTATAGATACAATTCATATGGTATATCCTTTTTTTAATGATTTTGTTTTACGTCATAATCCACTTAACAATCGGCTTATCAAGTTAGAATGGCAAGAAAAAGATTCTGATGCATATTTCAACACACATTCTTTTTCAGATGGCACATTAAGATTTATATGTTTAGTGACATTATTAATGCAACCTCATCTACCTTCGACAATTTTACTTGATGAACCAGAGTTAGGATTACATCCATATGCAATTACACTTTTAGCAAATCTTTTAAAAAGCGCAGCAGCCAAGACACAGGTGATTGTTTCCACGCAGTCAGTAACTCTTGTTAATCAATTTAAACCCGAGGATATCATTGTAGTAGATAGAAATGAAAAAGAAAGACAATCAACTTTTAAACATTTGAAAGAAGAAGATACAAAATCGTGGATAGAAGAATATGGATTGGGCGATTTATGGGAAAAGAATATTATTGGAGGCAGGCCTTGACTGAAAACGCGCCAAGCCCCGATGCTTGGCATCGGGGGATCAGAGCGGCAAAGCAATTTTGAGGAAAAAAGTGGTATAATAATG
>MGVS01000022.1 GCA_001800605.1 Elusimicrobia bacterium RIFOXYD2_FULL_34_15 | reverse complement strand
GAGAAAATGATAGGAGGGCGAAAATATTTTAGCCCATAAATTCTCCGACGGAAAAATAGTTTCGTGACAGGCTCAATAAGACTTATTGAAAGGAGGTATATAATGGTAGAAGGTAGGCAATAGAAAATTAAAGTTTTTTAATTTTAATTTAACGTTATTTTAATCAATGTTATTATATATTAAATGCAAGATATAGAAATCAAATAGGGAAGTTTGGTTAAAAAAATCGGAGAAATGGGGGGGATAAAATGTTAAGAAAAATAAGTTCTTTATCTGAAAAAGGTAAACTGAAAGTGAAACAAGTTGTGCAAAACTCGATTGGTTTTGGGATACTTATAATACTGCTCATAACGGGTTGTGCTACGACAAAGATTAGTTCGGTTTGGAAAGACCAGACATATCAAGATATGCCTCGCAAAATCATGATAATAGGGATAGCCAAAAAACCGGCAAATAAAAGAACTTTGGAAGATGAGTTTGTCAAGCAAATCAATTTACAAGGTACAGATGCCGTTGTAAGTTATAATATTCTTCCCGAAGATAAAGATGGCAATAAAGAGATTATTGCTGCAAAGATGAAAGAACTGGGTGCGGATGCAGTACTCATTACGAGAATAGCAAGCAGAGAAACAGTATATACCAATCATGCAGGCAGTCCCTACAGTCCGCCAACTTATTACGGTACGTGGACTGACTATTATGAATATGGTCGTAATAACTTGTATTCTCCTGGTTATGTTGAAGAAACCAAATATGCACTCATGGAAACTAACATATATGATGCCGGAAATAATAAAATGATTTGGTCAGCATCGTCTGCAACTGAGATTTCCGGTACTGACCAGAAATTTATTCAATCATATGTCAGTTATATAGTGAAAAATATGGTTGAACAAAAACTGCTGAAGTAAGATTGAAAGCTTATTGTAAATAAAAGTAAAGTTAAAAAAGGAGGGGTAGGATATAAAAATAGTAATAAAAACAGAAGTAAAAGATAGAAGGTTGCTATGAAAACAGTAAAAAAGGAGAATATTCTATGAAACCAAATTATTTAAAAGTATTTGCAGCAGTTACAGTAGCAGTATTAATCACTAGCGCATCTGTGCGTACTTTGCACGCTTCGCTCGCATCTGAAACGGATAATCGCATTGAATCATCCGCCAAGGATTCATACGTATTCAAAACGTATCTCAAGGACGATAGCGTCAGTATTCAGTCAAAGAACGGTGTTGTCACATTAAAGGGAACTATAAAGGAAGAGTCGCACAAATCATTGGCTCAAGAAACCGTGGCAAGCCTGCCCGGGGTCAAAAAAGTGAACAATCAACTGGTTTATAAAGGTGAACATCAGACCGAAAATTCTGACGGATGGATCGGAATAAAAGTTAAGACAACGATATTATTCCATAAGAACCTTAACGTTTTCAAGACCGAAGTTGACGTGAAAGACGGGGTTGTGACTTTGAAAGGCGAAGCATCCAGCCAGGCTCAGAAGGAATTGGCCGGTGAATATGCAAAAGATGTTGTAGGTGTCAAGGATGTTAAGAACGATATGACAGTTGCGAAGAATCCTAATAATACGGAACAGACGTTAGGCGAAAAGATAGATGACGCGTCTATAACCGCTCAGGTTAAGAGGGCTTTATTGTTTCATCGCTCGACCGGTGCAATCAAAACAAAAGTAAGTACAAACAACGGAGTGGTCACGTTACATGGTATAGCAAAGAATGGTGCCGAGAAATCATTGGTCGGCAAACTTGCCGAAGACATAAAAGGTGTGACAAACGTTGTCAATGACATGACCATTGCAAAAAAATAGATTCGGATAGTATCTGCCAAAAATTCGGTGTCAGGTCTTACAAAATGATATTTTACTAAAAGACACTGCGATCTAATGTAGACATTACAATGCAAGATCCGGCACTGAAAGTTAGGTTGTTGAGGAGAGCTAATGGGAAGTATATTTGGTCTTATAATTTTAGTTCTGGATATTATCGCAATAGTTGGTGTTTTGAAAAGCTCCATGGGTACAGGCAAAATGACATTATGGATTATTTTAATAATTATCATGCCGGTTGTCGGCGTAATGCTTTATTTTTTTAATTGGCAGGAAGAATTAGTTTTCCGGAACCGCGTACATGTTAATATAAAAAGATAATTTTGTGTGATATACGCTGAACGATATGTGTTATTGTAAAGGAGAAATAATGGTATCAAAATTATTCGGTATGTTAAAAGTATTAGTTTGTATTGTTTTAATTGCTCAAATGGTGGGTTGTGGAACTATTATGTATCCTAGCCGCAGAGGGCAGCAAGGCGGGAAGATTGATGCCGGAGTTGCCATTATGGATGGGATAGGATTATTGTTTTTTGTAATTCCGGGTGTTATTGCTTTTGCTATTGACTTTAGTACCGGGGCGATTTATCTGCCGGGAACGTCAAATAGTTCTTTGGATATAAATAATATAAAAGTGGTCAAATTTGATGCTAGACATGGCACGAATGAAAGTCTGGAATATATTATTAAAAAAGAAACCGGATTTGGCGTAAAATTCAGCCAGGCCAATTTAAGGGTTACTAGATTGAGCTCAAAAGACGATGTGAGATTAAATCTTGCAAAAGCTTATTGTTCTCGATGATACCCATTTCGAATTTGATTCAGCGACACTTACAAAAGAAGGAGCGAAGATTGTGATACAGAATATCCAGATTCCTAGAGAAACCCCTGAAGCTAAAATCCGCATTGCGGGGTATGCCTCAGCATCCGGTACTGAAGAGTACAACCAAAAGTTGAGCGAAAGAAGAGCAAAGTCCGTAAAGGAAATACTTATAGCAGGGAATATTGCGCCGGAAAGACTGACAACAATCGGATACGGCGAAACAAGACCGGTTTTATTTGAACCGATGCCAAAGCACATTGATTCAAAAGAAGCTCGTGCTAATATGAGAGTTCTTTTTGAAATTATCGTGAAATAGGGGGTAAAATGTTAGATATTATTGCTGTGATACTTGTTGCACTCTGGTTGTTGGGCTTTATCACCGGTTACACAATTCACGGATTCATTCATGTTTTGTTTGTAATCGCAGTTATTGTGGTATTGATAAGAATCATTCGCGGACGGAAGATAGTATAGAATTGCTTTACTTTGCTACAAAAGCGGGCAATATCTGCTGTTTTAAAATAGCTAAACTATTAAAAAGAACGGAGGATTTAAGAATGAAGAAATTACTGATAAGAACAATGATGAAAACTACTGTTTTGATTCTTGTTCTGTATACAGTCGCGCAAGCGCAAGAAATGGAATCAAGGAAATTTGGGATTGGTTTTATGGTAGGTTCACCGACAGGTATAAGTTTTAAATACTGGCTCAATGAGATTAACGCCTTAACCGGAGGAATTTCGTTGGAGAACAAAGGATGAATACAACTTAATTACCTATGGCATAGTTTCGAAGCGATAAGGGTCACTGACGGGAGATTGCCTATTCATTATGGTTTTGGCGCGCAGTCGCAATTTGATGACCACAGCAGGGTCGATTTGAGGGGAGTTCTTGGGTTGACCTATATGTTTGAAAGATCGCCGTTTGACATGTTTTTTGAATTTGCTCCTTTACTTGAAATTGGCAATGACTCTGAATTTCGACTAACCGCATCCGCGGGTGCCAGGTATTGCTTTTAAAAAGTGACCGGCATAATGATTGGAATTTGCATAGTCAAAAGAGAGTATAATAGAAGGTGGCGTAGTAATGGATTAAGTTAAAAGAGTTCAACTAAACAAGGAGAAATTAAATGAAGAAGCAGATAGTTTGTTCATTAAGAAGTTTTGTAATGTTAGCTATATTTATTAGTTTGGCTAATGTTTCTTTCGGGCAGGATTCAGATATTTCAGACAAGCGGTTATCTATAGGGCCGCGTGTAGCTTTTTCAAAGCCCAAAGACGCAGATTCAAGTACATTATATGGTGGCGCGCAAATCCGATTAGGTTTAACACCGAGCTTAAAATTGGAAGGTTCAATTGATTACCGCCGTAATGATTTCGGCGAGCATATTAAAATTCACGTTTATCCTGTTCAGGCATCTATTATGGCCTATCTTACATCGCATACAACAGTAAGTCCGTTCTTGCTGGGCGGAATAGGATGGTATTATACACAGGTAGAAGGCCCGTACAATTTTAGCAATACCACTAACAGGTTTGGCGTTCACGCCGGCGTAGGATTAGAGGTTATGTTAAATGACACGCTGTCATTAGACGGCAGTTATCGTAATATATGGATTGAGAAATTTACCTCGAGAGACATAACCGCAATAAATAAAGATTATGAAGACAGCGGTTCTATGATTACAATAGGGATAAACTTTTTATATTAATTGAAAAGTTAGAGTATTTATAAGAGGTGGAGATAAAGAGATAAAACATTCCGTATTTTGGGTGTTAAGATGATAAAAAGGGTTGAAACAAAATAAATTAAGTTGAAAAAAGAAGAAATTATATGAAGAAATTAATAGTTGTATTATTTATTTGCACCGCATTTTTGATGGAACAAAGTCTGACTAATGCCGCTGCACCGCTTTATCAAGTCACGGTCGTGCAAAATGCAGCTAAAGCGATCAATTACCGGAATCTAAAAGGGTCCGTTGAAATTGATTTCAAGGGCACCGTGCTGCTTCCTGATGCCAAAGGTGTTGGTAAAATCAAGAACAAAGCAGGCATGACAGTAATTAAAGCGGAATTTGAAAATTTGACGGCAGCCAATCAGTTCGGGTATGAGTATTTGACTTATATTTTTTGGGCAATATCCCCGGATGGCCGAGCGACTAATCTTGGAGAACTAATAGTTAAAGATGGTAAAGGTCAACTGAACGTAACAACACCTCTTCAGGCATTGAGTCTTCTCGTGACAGCTGAACCTTACTTCGCTGTTTCACAACCGAGCAATGTTGTGGTTTTAGAAAATGCGATCAAGTCCGGCAATAAAGATAAGATTGAATTAATTGATGCCAAATATGAGCTGCTTCCGAGAGGACAATATACAAAAAATATCGCTGCCACGGATTTTCAGCCTCATGTTATAAATAAAAAGACGCCTTTTATGGTTTATCAAGCCCGGAATGCAGTACGGATTGCCAAAGCTGCGGGTGCAGAAGCTTATGCGGCTGATGGGTTTAAAAATGCCGAGAGACTTCTTGCCTTATCAGAAACAAACAAGGGTGGTAAAAAAGGCGGAGCGATGACAGCGCGTGAAGCCGTTCAGAGTGCAGAGGATAGTCGTTCTATTGCCGTGAAACGCCAAGCGGATGAAGCTCTTGTCAATGAACGCAAGCAAGCACAAGATCAAATCAGCAGTGCCAATAATCAAACTGCTACCGCAACCGCAGGGCAGGTAAAAGCGGAAGATGCTCAGGCCAAAGCCGAGCAAGCAAAGGGACTGTCGGATGCAGAACGCGTCGCTGCCCTCGCTATTGCAACCAATGCCACAGCATCATCTGTCGACGCCCAAACGGAAGCGAAAGCAGCTCGGGTAGCAGCCGGGAAATCAAAAGAACAGGCGGATGTCGCCAACAATAGAGCACAAAAGGCTGAAGGCGAAAAAATCGTTCTGCGGGCACAACTCTTAAAACAGCTAAATTCAATTCTTCAAACGCGGGATACTGCGCGGGGACTCATAGTCAATATGTCCGATGCTCTTTTCCAAACCGGAAGTTCAGAATTGCGGCCTCTGGTTCGCGAGAAATTGGCGAAAATTGCAGGAATTGTATCGTCTCAAGTTGGTTTAAAACTGGATGTTGAAGGACACACTGATAGTGTTGGCAGCGATGAATACAATCAGGGATTATCGGAAAAAAGAGCCCAATCAGCGCGGGATTACCTTGTGAATAATGGTGTGCTGACCAATTCAATCGTGTCACGTGGGTTTGGAAAAACCTTACCAATCGAATCAAATGACACACCTCAAGGCCGGCAAAAAAACCGCCGGGTTGAGATTATTGTGAGCGGTGAAATGATAGGGACAGCGATGATGATTAAATAGTATTAAAATATTATCTAAAAGTCGTGGCAATCTTTACGGCGAGTCCAACCCTTTTAACTCCTGGATTCTGCAAGGAGGGACTATCTTTATGCAGGCTCGTACTGATAAATTGTAGGGTTTTTAACAGTATCATTTTAAGAATTAGAGAAATTGCGTGTTGATTGAAGTAATGAATTTATAGACATCCTATAAAGAGAAGGATATCAGGGAGGTAGCAATGCAAACTGTTTTATTAGTATGTGTCATTCTTATAACAATTGCATTCCTTGTCGGAACCGTGCATTTTGTGTTAACGATGATTCAAGTAAGACAAACTGCAAAAGAAACTGAAAATCTCGCAATAAAAATTAATACGGCATCGCCGCTATTAAATATTATATTTTTTGGTAGCAGTATGATTTCATCAATCACGAGTAGAATAATAAGTCTTTTTAGTAAAAAGAAAGAGGAGGAATAATAAAATGAGTGAAAAAAAAAGTGGTGAAACGATTCTAGCATTTCTTTTAGGCGGGGCAATAGGCGCTTGTTTAGGTTTGCTCTTTGCACCGAAGTCAGGGAAAGAAACAAGAAAAAAAGTCAAGATGTTTTTTGACGAAATAAGTGAAAAAACCGGAGAAATAATAGAAGAAGGCAAGGATAAAATTGAAGAACTTGTGCATTCTTCTAAAACAATAGTTAAGAAATAATGAAATTATCGCCGGCTTATCAATTCGGCTATGCTCAATATGGTGAGTTTAAATCGGATCAAAAGCCGGGGTTTCATAAAGAGTTTTAAAATAATTTAAGGGAGGTGCATGTAATAATTAAGATAAGTAGCGTAAACGGTTTTAGTTAAGATAATGACCGGGTGGTTTATCAAGAAAGTAAAAGGAGAAAAAATGTTAAAATTATTTTCAGTTTGTTTAATTGTTGCGGGATTGACTTTTTTCAGTTTTGGATACCTTACGGCTGAAGAAGCCGGTATCCAAAAAATAGAAAAAGAGCAGAACCCAGATATAAAAGCGGAAAAGCAAGAGCCAGCTTCACCGGGTGAAAAAAAGGTAGTAGCAAAACTCGCAGGACAGTTTAAAGTTGAGGAACATATCATTATTAATTTACGTACACTTGGATATGGCTATGGTGAAATTTCACACGCACTTGTAATTGCTGAAAAATCCGAAAAATCTTTA
>MGVS01000021.1 GCA_001800605.1 Elusimicrobia bacterium RIFOXYD2_FULL_34_15 | reverse complement strand
TAGCTATTTCAGGACATTTCTACTTTGGTCATACAAGACATTATCATTTTGGCGGGACATTGACTAATATTGGGTTTTTTGATAAAATGCTTTTATTAAATAACTGAACTGCCCACATCAAGATGCAGGATTTCAAAAAACTTACAGCCCTGTCATTCCGTGCTTGACACGGAATCCAGTATTTAATTTTATGTAGATTCCTGCTTTCGCAGGAATGACGGTCAAGAATTTTACACTACAACAAATTGTGAAAATTCTTTGAGAACTTTTATTTATTGTAATTTTAATAGTGCCCGCGTGGCGGAATTGGCATACGCGCAGTGCTCAGAACGCTGTTCTCGCAAGGGATTGGAGGTTCAAATCCTCTCGCGGGCATATTCACTCGGGATCTCGTTTCGTCAGCACACGGTCCCCTGGTGGGGCCGTCCCCACTCATCCCGCTGAAAGTTTTAAGCGGGATTCCGTGAGGGCATTCCTCAACGAATCCCTCGTTCACCATTAACAAATTTAAACCGCAAGGTAAAGGAGTTATTATGTCTATTTTAGTTGTTGGTTCGGTGGCATTGGATTCAATTAAAACGCCGCTTGGTGAAAAAACCGATATTCTGGGCGGTTCGGCAACTTATTTTTCTTATTCGGCAAGTTTTTTTACTAAAGTTAATCTGGTTGCGGTAGTTGGCAATGATTTTCCAAAAGAACATATTAAACTTCTGGAATCAAGAAAAATTAATACTGAAGGCCTTCAAACTGTCAAAGGTAATACGTTTAGGTGGAGCGGATGTTACGAAAATGATATGAACGAAGCAAAAACACTTTCTACCTGTCTTAACGTGTTTGAAACGTTTAAGCCTGAAATTCCTGAATCTTATAAAAATATTGAATATGTCTTTTTAGCAAATATAGACCCCGATTTACAGATGGAAGTTTTGTCACAGATGAAGAAACCGAAACTTATAGCCGCCGATTCAATGAATCTTTGGATAAAAATAAAAAAACCTTCTTTAACAAAACTGCTTTCGAAAATTGATATTTTAATTATCAACGACGGTGAAGCACGGCTTTTTACGGAACAGCCAAGTTTGATTAAAGCCGGTAAAATTATTCTGGATTATGGCCTTAAATATGTAGTAATTAAAAAAGGCGAACATGGCTCTCTATTATTTTCAAAGGATGGTTTCTTTGCAGCACCTGCATACCCGTTAGAAGAAGTTTTTGATCCGACCGGTGCAGGCGATACTTTTGCAGGCGGATTTTTCGGTTATTTGGCAAAGTTAAATAAAAAACCAACTGATAATGATTTAAGACGAGCTGTTGTTCACGGTAGCGTTATGGCATCGTTTAATGTAGAAGATTTTTCGTTAGAACGGCTTAAAACACTTACTAGCAAAGAGATTGAAACACGCTATAAAAAATTCAAAGATATAACGAATTTTAAATAACGCTGTAAGAAAATATTATATTTCTATATTGTCAATTGGGATAAATTTTCTTTATTTCTCCTGATTCTAATTTTATAACTTTCCTTAATATTTCCTTTCGTTTATTTTCAAGATTTATAGGTAATTTCATATCTCCCATTTTTTCCAGAATTTTAATATAAATATTATATTCGCAAGCATTACAATCCCCGGAAAGTTTTTTATTTAAAAGACTAATCAGTTGATAAATAAATATATTTTTTAATTCCGGATTTAATTCAATTGCTTTTTTCATACAATAAATGTGTTCAGATAGATATTTCTGTTGTTTTTTTACTTTGTCCATATTATTGTTTTACAATTCAATCCCTACTATTTCACAATAAGTACTTATTAAGTCCTCGGTTTTTAGCGATTCCAATTCATTCGCTTTTGACAAATAGATAATTGCCTTGCCAAGCCATGCATCCCAATCAGAATTGTCTACCGATAATGTTCTTTGATAAAAATCTATAGCGGTATCATAATCTTTTAAATCCCGCATGATCAATGCAATTTTTTTCAATATAATAGTATTTTTGATAATTAACTTAATAGATAGCTTTTTTAATATAACACTGTTTCCGCAATATATGCACTTTACAATGTTTTTATTAGAAGTATTTTCTAATTTTTTACCGCATGCTAAACATTTTATCATTTTAACCCCATTGCTTTATTAATTATTATATTATATATTGGTGCTGTTGTCAATATGCTGTATTGTGTGTGTATATTATACTATTAACTGTATTTAATTGTTAAAATGTTAAATAGTACAAGAATTAAGCATAATTATTATCAGCAAATTATGGAAAATTTAAAAGAATTTTATATATCTATCGGTAAAATAATAAGAAATGCTAGAAATACAAGAGGCCTTACTTTAGAGGAACTTGCAGAAAAAGTTGGACGTGACTGGAGTTTTTTAAGTCAAATTGAAAGAGGTAAAAGTATCCCCTCTATAGAAACGCTTTTTTTGGTTTGTAAGGTTCTTGAAATACCGGTCTCGGATTTATTTAAGAGCAGCAAAGTAGTTACTTATAAAGTTGATTCTGAAACTGACAAATTGATATGGCTTTTGCGGGACAAAAGTCCTTCCGATAAAAAGATCGTTACAAACATCGTAAAACAAATCCTTAAAAAATCCCATTAAGAAAATTTAAAGGGAGTATTTTCATAACGAAAATACCCCCCTTTTTTACATAACATATTAACCTACACTAACTTTCTCCTTTTTACCTATTTTTGACTCTTTTAGAATTCTAATGCTTTCTTCGGCTGCTTTTTTGCCTGAAAATAACATGCCGGAAAATGTCGGACCCATTCGTGGCACACCGAAAACTGTAGAAACGCTCATTCCGCAAACTATTAAGCCAGGAAATATTTCTCCTGTTTTTTCTACAACCAAATCTTCTGATGATTCTACGTCCATTGGGCCAAAATCCAATAATTTAATCAAACCTCTTTTTGCCAAACTTTTACACACATGAGCATCGTGACCGGTCGCATCTATTACAATTTTTGATTCTATTGAAACGGGATCAACACAAGTAATTGCACGAGGCAAAGCAGATACAGGTGTCCAGTTTATAACAACCCCGCAGACTCTCCCATTTTTATAGACAACATCATCAAATTTAGTCATATTAAGAATTTTAGTACCGGCATCACAAGCTGCAGAAATAAGTTTTGAGCAAGCACTTGGACCATCGGCAATAAATAATCCTTCTTCTACCTTTTTATAAGGAATATGTAATTCATCTAATATCTTTTGACCGGGTGCTCTGAAAGTAAGTGTATTCATTAAATAACCACCTATCCAGAATCCGCCCCCTATATAATTATTGCTTTCTATAATTAATGTCTTTACACCCTCTTTACACAGATTATATGCAGCAATTAAACCGCTGGGACCACCACCAACGATTACAACATCTGATTCTATATATTCCTGAAACCAATTATTAAACTCTGATGTAATAGCACGAGTAATCTTTGCTTCACTTACTGGGTGAAATTTAAGCATTTTCTCTTCCTCCTTTAAAAAATAAAAAAACCATATGCATCAG
The DNA here is from genome assembly GCA_001800605.1 of Elusimicrobia bacterium RIFOXYD2_FULL_34_15. GTDB lineage: Bacteria > Elusimicrobiota > UBA8919 > UBA8919 > UBA8919 > UBA9627. The sequence continues at coordinate 38,173 of MGVS01000021.1, read as the reverse complement.
CATATGGGTCCAAAATACAAACTACTAATCATCACCTCCCTCCGCTGGCATTATCCAGATCAGGTTACGTACCGATTAACATCGGTAACAAGGTCTCCCGTTAAATACACGGAACTCTCAGGCCGATTCACGACCTCCCTACATTTTCAAATAACTAACTTACAGACAATATTATAATAAATAATTTTATATTGTCAATCACAATTTAATAAAACCCCAGGGCACAACTTTAGAACTATCTATTTCTTTTAAATAATCGTTTATTTCAATTTTGTTTTCTTTAAAAGCATCCAGCCATTTCTGATATAAAAACTTTTCATTCCACTGGTCAAATTTACAGCCGTTCTGGAAGGCCGTAAGCAAGACGGAATTCAGATTTTTATCACCTCTTGCAAATATCACCTCAATCATAGATATTTCCGGTTTATGAAATTTTACTTCTGCGTGAAGTTTTCTTTTTAATAAATCCCTTATCCCGTAAAAATAATCTAATCCGAAAAACTTTTCCCTTTCAAATACGGTATGCGGTTTTGGTACAAACGGGGAAATTGTTATATTCAAATTTAGTTGCGGTGTTTGTTTTTTTATGCTTCTAACCAGTGAAACAACTCCTTCAATATCCATATCGGTTTCAGTAGGCAGGCCTATCATAAAATAAAGTTTTATCAACCGCCAGCCCGATTTAAAAGCATATCCTGCTGTTTCTAATATTTCCGCATCAGTCAGGAATTTGCCGATATGTTTTCTAAGACGCTCTGTTCCGGCTTCGGGTGCAAAAGTTAAGGATGTTTTTTTAAATGTACGCGTTTTTGTGGCCAAATCGACCGATGACGGATGACATCTTAGTGAAGGCAAAGACACCGCAACCTTTTTTTTGAGACATATTTTCATTACCGAATCCATAAGTTCATTTATTTGCGGATAATCCGAAGTGGACAAAGAAAGTAGCGAGATTTCATCATATCCGGTTGAAAAAATGCCTTTTTCAATTATTTCTAATATTTTTTCTTTGCTTTTAATTCTCCGTGGATGATACAATTTTGACGCCTGGCAAAATGAGCAGCCCCTTGCACAACCACGCATTATTTCAACACTGATGCGATTTTGTGTTATATTCATAAACGGAACTAAAGGTTTTACAGGATATTCTGCCGTTTCTAAATCAACAATATTCTTTTCTATTATCTTTTTTCCATCGTGTAATAATGGCACATAAATAGAATCTATTTTAGAAAGCTCTTTCAGTAATTCCTGTTTATTTTTTGTTTTTAACTTTAAATCTACAATTTTATTTATTATATCTTCGCCGTCACCGACAACAAATGCATCGATATAATCTGAAATTGGCAGAGGATTTACGCAGGCAGGACCGCCGGCAATTATAAGAGGATTGTTATCGTTCCTTTCATTTGATTTTAATGGTATTTTAGATAAACTTAGAATATTTAGTATATTTGTATAACATAATTCATGCTGGATATTAAAACCTACTATATCAAATTCATTTAACGGTGTTTTTGTTTCAATTGAAAATAACGGTAAGTTATTATTTTTTAAAACATCTTCCATATCTTGTTCCGGAGAAAACGCTCTTTCACAAAACACATCGTCTCTTTTATTTAAGATGTTATACAGTATTTGCAGTCCAAGATTGGACATGCCAATTTCGTAAATATCCGGAAATACCAAACAAAATTTCAATAATTTAGAATTATCCGGATTTTTTTTGTAAATAGCATTCCATTCTCTGCCAATATACTGAGCCGGTTTTTTTATAAAAGACAAATATTTTTCAATGTCCATAATAAATATAGTAACGAGTAACGAGTAACGAGTAATGCTTGCCCACCTGTGGCAGGAGTAACGGGTTAGAAGCAAAGTCTTAATTATAACTTTTAACTTTTAACCTTTAACTTGCTTTTTTAATAAGCAAATCTTCTTATGTGTATGTTTATTAAAATTCCAACAGCGATAAAATTAACAATAAGAGAACTACCGCCATATGAGAGAAACGGAAGGGGAACACCTGCAACCGGCATAATTCCGGTGAGCATTCCAAGATTTAATATAATATAAAATGAAAACATTATTACAATTCCAACTGCAGTTAAACTGCCGAATTTATCCGCAGCATTTCTTGCAATTAATATACCGCGCCATATTAATATAACATACATGCAAACAACAAGAATGGAAACAAGTACTCCGCCTTCTTCTGATATTACAGCAAAAATATAATCAGTGTGCTGGTCAGGAATAAAACCTAATTGGGTTTGAGTGCCTTGAAACAGCCCGCGCCCCGTTATTTTTCCGCTTCCTATTGCAATTCTTGATTGCAAAATATTATAACCGCTTCCTAACGGATCAAGAGATGGATCTAAAAAAACAATTATTCTTTTTCTTTGATATTCTTTAAGATTGCCTGAAATTGTAATGGCAGAAACTAAACCCAAAAGAATTACCAAGAAGAATATTTTGTATTGAGTTTTATCTATTTTAATATGCATAAATTTTGCAAAAAACCATATACTTATAGATATTAATAAGATAGAAACCGCATAGATAAATTTAAAATTCTTAACAAAAAAAGTGCCTGCAAAATTAATTGCCAAGGATATCTCCATAAACGGCAAACCTACGGCAACAATAAAAAATATAATCGCAAAATTAAAAGTTTTTTTGGCCACTCCACCTATATAAATCATACCTAAAAAAATCGGTATGAAAACAGTTGCTGAAGAAAAATCCGGTTCTGCCAGTATTAACGCTACATATAATACAGTTGCAAAAAAAGGAGTTAAAAGCCTGGAGATTTTTTTCATATTATGATAATTTTTTTCAATATATTTCGCAATATATAATACTAATATTATCTTAACAATTTCAGAAGGTTGGAATGCAAATTTTCCAAAATCGAACCATGATTTAGAACCTCGTATCCGAGTGCCAAGGAAAAGAACCGCCACTAATAAAATCAAACCAAAAATAAAAAAATAATCTGTATATTCAGAATACAATTCATACCTTATACTGATAACCAAAAGCATGGCCGCGATACCTATGCCTAATGCGGTTGCCTGTTTTATTACGAAAAACATAGGATTTCCGGTTCTTAATTGTGCAGAATAAATAAAAAGCAATCCTATAAGAGTAATTAAAATTACATCTATAAAAATAATCCAATCAAATTTTTTTAAAATATCCGTTTTCATAAAGTGTCCGATTGCTGTATTCTGTATACTGTATTCTGAGTACTGTTAATTACCCGTTACCCGTTACTATGTCTATTCCGTTGCTTCAATTTCTTCTTTAATATTTAATATTTCCGCATGTTTGTCAAAAATCTCTGCTAATATTTTGCCACCGATAGGCGCCGCGACCGCACTCCCTGAACCGCCATGCTCTACAAATACAACTAAAGCAACCTTTGGTCTTTCTGATGGTGCAAAGCAAACGAACCAAGCATGATTATCGCCCTGAGGATTCTGAGCAGTTCCTGTTTTACCCGCAATTGATAATCCATAAACACGCGAATTTTTTCCGGTTCCGTAAGAAACCGCATCTATCATACCTTTCTTAACAATATTATAATTAGTAATATCTATATTTAACTTATCTTTTATCTGAGGAATATTTTCAAATACGGTTTCTCCTTTAATATTTATTATCTTTTTAATAACAAAAGGTTTAAATAAAATACCGTTATTTGCAACCGCTACAACATATTGAGCTATCTGCATCGGCGTTGTCCAGATATATCCCTGTCCTATAGACATATTAACGGTATCACCATCGTACCAGTCCTGATTAAGCTTGTTTTTTTTCCATGCTCTATCCGGTATTAACCCCTTTTCTTCTGAAGGTAAATCAATCCCAGTTTTTTTGCCAAAACCAAATTTTTCTGCCCATTCATTTAATTTAGTTGGACCCAGTTTTAAACCCACATCATAAAAAAATATATCACAAGAATTTGCCATTGCACCTATTATATTAAATTCTCCGTGACCATCCCTTGCCCAACATCTGAATTTCTGCTTATACCGACCTAATTCAATAAAACCTTCGCAATTTACGACTGTCTGAGCTGTAACTGCTCCGTCTTCTAACCCGGCAAACGCGGTTACCATTTTATAAACAGAACCGGGAGGATATTGACATTGCATTGCACGGTTAAGCAATGGTTTTCTTGAAGATTCTAGAAAGGAATTTATCTGCCATTTCTGCATTTTCGAGATAAATACATTCGGGTCATAACTTGGTGAAGAATACAGTCCTAAAACACCGCCCGTATTCGGATCAATCGCTATCGCAACCCCGGTACGGCCTTGCATATTCTTTGCAAGTGCATTTTGTACTTTCTTATCAATCGTTAATACTATCGAATTACCATCTATGGCATCAACTGTTTCCAATATTCTCTTTTGTATTCCGCGCGCATTTACCTCCACCTGGCTGCCGCCGTCAATACCTCTTAAAACCTCGTCATATTCTTTCTCAACCCCATCTTTTCCTATCATATCGCCGGATTTCATATTACTAAATCTAGTTAATTCATCCAGGGAAATCTCACGGACATATCCGGTTATGTGAGCAGCAATATTTCCCCATTTGTAAACACGTACCGGCTCAATTCTTACTACTATACCAGGTAGCTGTGGTATTTTTTCCGCAATTCGCATTGCCTGGTTTTTAGAAATATTTTCTGCAATTTTAACTAATGTAAAATTTTTCCCGGATATTGTTTTTATTCTTTCGAGAAATGATTCAGCTGGTATTGAAAGAAATTTCGAGACTTTTGTAATTACATCCCTTACTTCGGTATCGGTAAGCGTTTGCCGTGAGAATAAAACAGTAAATGAGGGTTTATTATTAACAATAACATCAAGATTTTTATCATAAATTATTCCACGTGAAGCCGGCTGAGGATATATTACAATTCTATTTTCCTCAGACAACTTTCTGTATTGGTCACCCTTAATTATTTGCAGAGTTATAATTCTAAAAGTAATCAGTCCTATAAAAATAAAAATAATAAAGCGCAAAAAATTAAGACGCGCTGAAAATGATTCTACTGTATGACTTAAATTCTCCCCATGCCACATATAAAAAACCAGTTCATAGCGTTCGTTGAGTTCATAGAGTTTTAGCGTTAGAATCTTAGAACCCAAAAACTCAATCACTCTATAACACTAAAACGCGATGACCCTATAACTCCCCCTTACCCATTACCCGTTACTCGTTACCCATTACTATCTTTATTATCTTTCTACATTTAAACGTTTAAACCATTTAAACCACCATTTTTTAAAGATTACAAAAAATAATGGTGTTAATACTATAAATATGGTTGTCCAGCCAATATAAAATAAACCTTTGTTAGCTGTAAAAATCATTTCTAAAATCATACTTACTACTTTATTTAGCAAAATTCCTAGAAATACTATTATAATCTGTGCAAGCGGATTTTCCTCATCGATTCTTTTAGAAATACGCCCTGCAACATAGCCAATTACTGCATAAGAAAAACTAAATATACCAAAAGTTGATGCAGAGAAAATACCGTCAACCAAACCGATAATAAAACCAATACTGCAACCGCTTGCCGAACCCCTATAGAGCCCTATAAATATTACAAATATTAATCCTAATACAGAAATTCTGGAAAATAAAATTTCAAGAAATATTATTATTATTATCGATGTTAAATAAAAAAGTATTTTTTTCATAATACCATTTTTTTAATCCCCGTAATCATCCTTTCTAATCACTGTAATCGTTTTACTCAATAAATACATCTGTTAACTGAAATGCCGGAATCGTAGCTCTCACCTTTGCAGATTTAAAAGGCAAATGACCTGTTTGAGTTATTGAAACAATCATTCCGATAGAAATTCCGGTCGGAAATATATCCGAAGCTGAGGAAGATACAACTTCATCTCCGATTTTTATTTCGGCATCATTCGGTATCCAGGACATTTCAAGCTCATTGGTTTCATTTCCAACAACTATTCCGTCTACGTTAGCAGGTAATATTCTTCCCGGAATTTTTGATATACGATTGGTAATAAGAAGGATTTGAGAGGTGTTTTTACTGATATCGGTTACTTGGCCGATTATTCCGAAACGATTTTTGTAAAAACCGTAAACCGCTTTATTTTCCTGCAACCCGTCTTCGCTGCCTCTGTCTATAACAAGAGTTTTATAATATTGCTGTGATGGCTTTGCAATTATTCGCGCGATACTTACCTTTCTCCGTATATTTCTTTTATAATTTAATAATTCTGTTAGTCGCTTGTTTTCAACCTCAAACATTTTTAGTTTAAGCAAATCTGTCAACAGTTGTTTATTTTCATTTTTCAAATTCAAAATTTCCTGATGTGCATCAACAAGCTCTTTAATATTATTACCGAATTTATTAACAGAAAATATTGCGGAGTCAATTTTAGAATACGGTGAGATAACCATGTAAAATAAAAAATCCCTAGCCGCTTTTATTGAGGGATTTAAATTAAAACTTAAAATTAATATTGAAATTACGAGATAAAATGAAAGTAATGCAGTGGGATTTTTTTTATACACGACATTCGTTTGTTTTATTCCAGACGTTTACGTGCTTTTCTTATATTTTCAAGTTCTTCTAAATATCTTCCGGTACCCAAAACCACGCAAGTAGTAGGATCCTGAGCGAGATATACAGGAAGATGCGTCTCTCTTGAAATTAAATCAGTCATACCGCGGGTCAAAGAACCGCCGCCGGCCATAACTATACCTCTATCAACCAATTCCGCCGCAAGTTCTGCCGGTGTAATTTCAAGAACACCTTTAACCATTTCAACAATAGATTTTACCGGCTCAAGTAGTGCCGTTCTTATCTCTTTACTTGAAACACTTATTGTCCTTGGAAGACCCTGTGCCAAATCCAAACCCTTAACGTCCATCGATTCTTCTTTTTGCAAAGTAAATACTGAACCTATTCTTATTTTTATTTCTTCAGCTGTTCTATAACCAATAGCAAGATTGTGATTTTTCTTAAAATGTGACACTATTGCTTCGTCCATTTCATCACCCGCAATGGGAAGTGATTTTGATATAACCATACCGCCCAGTGATATGACTGCGGCTTCGGTTGTACCGCCGCCGATATCTATAACCATATTTCCTGTTGGTTCATGTATAGGAAGTCCGGCACCGATCGCAGCTGCCATAGGTTCTTCTATCAAATAAACCTCTCTTGCACCCGCTTGTTCCGCTGCTTCTCTTACAGCTCTGCGTTCAACTTCTGTAATGCCAGAGGGTATTCCTATTACAATTCTCGGATGAAGAAGTGTCTTGCGTGTATGGACTTTTTTTATAAAATACCGGATCATTTTTTCGGTGATGTCAAAGTCAGCGATTACTCCGTTTCTTAGCGGTCTTATCGCTTCAATTGATGCCGGGGTTTTTCCAACCATTCTTTTTGCTTCTTCACCTATCGCTTTTATTTCCTGTGTATCCCTGTCATAGGCAACCACTGAAGGTTCCCTCAAAACAATACCCTGGCCTTTAACATAAACAAGGGTTGTAGCGGTACCAAGGTCGATACCCATATCGTTAGAGAAAAGTGAAAAAATAAAATCAAACATATTTAACTCAGTATTTTGAGATTGTTGAAATATCCAACAATCTCTGATTTCACAGATTAAAACAAAGATTACACAGATTAGAGCTCAATTGTAGTATCTGTGTAATCGTCTTTTAAAAATCTGTGTAATCGAGACCCATGAGGTCTTTATCAATGGTCTCATTTTATAATTAATTCGGTAGGAATATTATTTTTGATGGTCTTATACTGGTAGTTTATTCTACCAATTTAACTATTGCCATTTCACTGCCATCAGAAACACGACGACCCAATTTATAAATGCGAGTATATCCTCCGGGTCTATCTTTGAATCTTTCAGATAAAGGACCAAATAACTTAGATATTGCTAAAGAAGATTTTATATCTCTTAAAACTAAACGCCTGTTTGCCAAACCGCCTTTTTTGGCTTTAGTAATAATTTTAGAAGCATATTTTACCAGTTCTTTTGCTTTTGGCAATGTAGTTTTTATTGATTCGTTTTCAATCAGTGCTGTAGATAGACTTCTCAACGTTGAAAATCGATGCTGAGTTTCTCTTCCAATTTTTCTATTTTTAACATTTTTCATTTTTTACTCCGATCGTTATTCAACACTCTCTTTTAAAGAAACACCTAACTCTTTCAGTTTCATATCAATTTCTTCTAATGATTTTCTGCCGAAATTTTTGTAAGCAAGAAGTTCTTCACGTGTTTTCTTTGTTAAATCACCGATTGTTTTTATCTTAGCACTCTTGAGACAATTCGCTGCTCTTATCGAGAGTTCTATGATTTCAACCGACTGTTCTAAAATACCTGTTGGCGCTTTTTCATCAGATTTTTCTTCTATTTTTTCTTTGCTTTCTTTTACCTCTTCCTCAAAATTAATAAAAATATTTACGGAATCTTTCAACAACTTGGCCGAATATGCAACCGCATCTTCAGGATTTATTGAACCGTCTGTCCATACTTCAAGTATTAAGCGGTCATAATCGGTTTCCTGCCCGACACGGGTATTTTCTACTTCATAATAAACTTTTATTACAGGTGTAAAAACCGCATCCACTAAAATTGTCCCGGCTGACTGGTTTGGTCTTTTATTTTTTTCGCTCGGAGAATATCCTTTACCTCTGGCGACATCTATTTCCATATCAAGTGAGCCACCAGATTCAAGTGTAGCTATGATATGATTGGTATTAATTATATCTATATTGGCATTTGACTCTATAGCTGATGCTTTCAATTCGCCGCCTTTTGAAGCCGATAATTTCAATGTCTCTATTCCATCGCTATACATTTTGAATCTGACTTTTTTTAGGTTCAAAATTATCCCCATCACATCTTCAACAACACCGGGTAAAGTTGCAAACTCGTGCGTGGCACCTTTAATCCGTACGCCTATAACTGCAGCACCCTCAAGTGAAGATAAGAGTATGCGGCGAAGCGAGTGCCCCACAGTATGTCCATAACCTCTTTCAAACGGTTCAATAACAAATTTTCCATACGTCAAGTCAGAAGTGACATTTTTTTCAATCTTCTGAGGTCCAACTATATCGGGAAGGCGCATTTATAAAACCTCCAAATTAATTATGTTATTGTTGAAAAACCCAACAATCTCAACAAGAGCATTGAGAACTTTTTTTACCAGAGTTCGGCACGCCTTGCGATGTCTCGCCCTTGGGCGGACGAAGTCTGACGACAATGCTTTCTTTATTATAATCTTAATACTTTACTTACTGTACAATTCTACTATTAGCTGTTCTATCGGTCTTTCTGCATTGTATGCTATCGACATCTCTTCTCTTAAAGGCTGTCTAATAACAGAACCTGTTAAATTCGCGGCATCAAGAGTTAACCAAGGTATGATACCTTCTTTTGCTGCAATTTCGACACTTTTTCTTATAGCTGCATTTTCCTTCATCTTACCTGCAACTTCAATTTTATCATTTATTTTTACTTCATATGACGGAATGTTTATAATTTTATCATTAACTTTTATATGTTTATGTGATACCATCTGACGGGCAGTATTTAAAGAAATAGTAAACCCTAGCTTTTTTACAGCATTATCAAGCCGCATCTCTAAAGATAATAAAAGGTTAAATCCAGTCATGCCTTTATGTTTTGATGCATCCCTGAAATATCTTCTAAACTGCCTTTCCATTACGCTATAAATCCTTTTTACTTGCTGTTTTGCACGTAACTGTGTTGAATATTCCGAAGGTTTTTTTAAAAGTTTTTTATGCGGCCCAGGTGCACCCTTTTTTTTGGCTATGGGGCATTTTATGGTCTCACATTTTTCACCTTTTAAAAATAAAAGCATTCCTTCTCTTCTACATCTTCTGCATTTTGGTCCAATATATCTTGCCATATGAAATAAAGTTAAAAGTTTCCGCCACTAAGTCGTTGGCGGATCCGCCATAGTTTCAATGGCGAAAAAAGTTAAAGGTTTGAATCAGGTATTTCTTTCTACCCTTCTACCTTTTACCTTTTACTTGCCCCTTACACCCTCCTCTGTTTTGGTGGTCTACATCCATTGTGTGGTATCGGTGTTACATCTTTTATAGATGTTACCATGAGTCCGGAAGCCTGAAGCGCTCTCACTGCGGTTTCACGACCACTTCCGGGACCGTTTACAAAAACTGATACCTGTTTTAATCCCATTTCAACAACTTTTTTTGCGCAATTCGCAGATGCTATTTGTGCTGCAAATGGAGTCCCTTTCTTTGTGCCCTTGAAACCGGCAGAACCGCTCGTAGCCCAACTTATTACATTACCCTTATCGTCAGTAATTGTAATTATAGTATTATTGAACGACGATTTGATATAAACAGAACCATTAGCCGCAACAAGCTTTCTTTTTGATTTTGGTTTTATTGTAGTTTTGGGCTTGCCTTCTTCTGTTTTTGCTTCGACAGCTTTTACAGCTTCTTTTGGTTTTACTTCTTTTTCATCTTTTACTTTTTTAACTTCTTTTTCTTCAGCCATATTGTCCTCAAAAATGCAGTTCTTAACTATTAATTTTATGCCTTTACCTCTTTTTCTTTTTTCACTTCTACTTTTACTGCTCCGACTGTTTTCCTCTTTCCTCTTTTAGTTCTTGCATTCGTTTTTGTTCTTTGTCCTTTAACCGGAAGATTCCTGCGATGCCTCATGCCTCTATATGCTCCTATTTCCTGAAGCCGCTTAATATTGCTAACAACTTCGCGTCGCAAATCGCCTTCTACCTTATAAGCGGCAGTAATGATATTAGCTATTTTACTTACTTCCGCTTCTGTAAGATCTTTTACGCGTTTAGCATGATCAATCTGTGCTTCGTCAAGAATTTTCTTTGAATTAATTCTGCCAATACCGTATATATAGGAAAGTCCTATATCTATTCTTTTATCTTTTGGCAAATCCACACCTGCTATTCGAGCCATTGTTTCTCCTAACTACTTATTTATTTAAAAATTTTAGTTTCTATCTATTTACTCGTTACCCGTTACTCGTTACTATAGATTATTATCCTTGTCTCTGTTTGTGCTTAGGATTTTTACAGATAACAAAAAGCACACCTCTGCGTTTAACAACTTTACAATTTTTACAAATTAATTTTACGGAAGATCTTACTTTCATATATTTTTTTTATCCTTTATTTACACTTGACTCTATTTCTCCCTGTATGTAATCCGTCCTCTCGTTAAATCATAAGGCGAAAGCTCTACTCTTACTTTATCGCCGGGAAGCAACCTTATATAATGTAATCTCATTTTCCCTGAGATTCTTGCCAGGACAGCATGCCCGTTTTCTAACTCAACACGAAACATCGCCGATGGCAACGCTTCTTTTATTACTCCTAAAACTTCTATTTTTTCTTCTTTCATCTATTGGTTTTTTAACACACTGTCAGTATTTCTACGCCTTCTCTTTTAACTAATACCGTATGTTCAAAGTGCGCAGATAATTTATTATCAGATGTAACCGCTGTCCAATTGTCATCAAGAATCTTTACTTGCCATGTGCCTTCGTTTATCATAACTTCTATGGCAAGACAGCAATTCTCCGGAATTCTAACTCCTGAACCCGCTTTACCGTAATTAGGAATCTGCGGGTCTTCGTGAAGATTTCTGCCGATACCATGTCCGACAAAATCACGAACAACTGAAAAACCATTTTTTTCTACGGTAGCTTGAATCGCTGATCCTATATCGCCGATTCTTCTGTCGGCGGAACAACTTTCCAAACCTTTTTTTAAAGATAGTTCTGAAATATTTAAAAGTTTTTCTGCACTGTCGGATATTTTTCCTACGGCAAATGTTTTTGCAGTATCACCGCAGAACCCGTTATAAAGAACACCAACATCCAGGCCTATAATATCACCGTTTTTCAGTTTCTGCGAAGAAGGTATACCGTGGATTACTACCTCATTGACTGAAGTGCAAATTATTCCGGGATAGCCTCTGTAGCCCAGAAATGCAGATTTTGCACCAAACGATTTTATTTTTTTATCTGCAATACTTTCAAGTTCTTTTGTTGTAATACCCGGTTGAACATTTTTTCCCGTTTCTTTTAATACTTCTGCTACTATACGGCATGCATTACGCATACCAGTAATTTCGTCAGCAGATTTTACATAAATCATAATAGGGCTGCTATTTCAGCAGATATTTCCGGTACGGATTTATTGCCGTTTACTGTTTGCAAGATGTTCTGGTTTTTATAGTATTCAATGAGCGGTTGCGTTTCAATAAAATATACAGAAAGTCGATGCTTTATGGTTGATGCAGTATCATCTTCTCTTTGAAATAATTCTCCGCCGCAATTATCACATATACCTTCTTTTTTTGGCGGAAGCGTTTCAAGATTATATTTTCTTCCGCAATTTTTACAAATTCTTCTCGATGATAATCGTTTAATTATACTTTCTTCTGAAACTTCAAGTGATATAACTTTATCTATTTTTTTATTAGAACGGGCAAGAATCTCTTCTAAGCCCTTTGCCTGTGGTAGTGTTCTAGGGAACCCGTCGAGTAAAAACCCGCTTTTACAGTCATCTTTACGCAACCGTTCTTCAACCAGTTTCAATACTATACTATCTGGAACAAGTGCGCCTTTTGACATTATACTTGAAACTTTCTTACCAAGTTCACTTTTTGAAGCAACCGCTTCTCTAAACATATCGCCGGTGGAAATTGCAGGTATCGATTTGCTTTTTGATACAAACTCACCTTGAGTTCCCTTACCTGCTCCCGGTGCTCCAAAAATTATTAAATTCATTATCCAATCCTACTTCGTACGAAAATGTTATTATATTTTTAAATTCTAAAAAGCCTCATTTTCTAACGGAGCCTATTTTACGTTAAACCATCTTCCTTTTATCCTACCCTTTTTTAGAAAACCGTCATAATGTCTCATTATTAGATGGGATTCTATCTGGCTAATAGTATCAAGTGCAACCCCAACGACAATTAGAAGTGCGGTACCGCCAAAAAAGAAAGGAACATTTACAAATTTTCTTAAATAATCAGGTAATATCGCGATGAAAGCAACAAATATAGCGCCGCCTAAAGTAATTCTTGCTAAAATCCATTTTATATAATTTTCGGTTGGCTCACCCGGTCTTATGCCAGGAATAAACCCACCCCATTTTTTCATGTTCTCTGCTATATCTTTCGGATTTAACGTAATTGCGTTGTAGAAATAACAAAAGAAAACAATTAATGCAGCATATAATACTTCGTATAAAATATTTCCACGCATCCACCAATCGACAAATTTCTTTATAAATTCAGACTTTCCGGAAAATTGCGCAAGTGTCATAGGAATCGACATCAAAGAAACAGCAAATATTACTGCAATAACCCCTGATTGGTCAACTTTTATAGGTAAAAATGTCGACTGCCCGCCGTACATTTTTCTGCCTACAACGCGTTTCGCATATTGCACCGGAATTTTTCGTTGGCCAGTTTCAACCCAGACAACCAAGGCTGTAATCGCAAAAACTGCGGCAAGAATTAAAATTCCTGTGAAAAGCGACATTTCATGTGATTTTATTAAAACAAAAAGATTTTTTACCGCCGAAGGTAATCTGTCTACAATTCCAGCAAAGATTATTAAAGAAATCCCATTTCCTATCCCGTTCTCGGTTAATTGTTCACCAAGCCACATTATAAAAATGGTACCTGTAATCATTGTAAGTACTGTTATAAAAACAAATGGCATACCCGGATTCGAAACAACCGATGTGCCGTCAGGAGCTTTCATCGGCATTATCATAAAAAGAGTTAAGCCGGTTGCCTGAATCGCAGCAAGTATTAATGTTGCATATCTGGTCCACTGATTAATTTTTTTTCGGCCGGTTTCGCCTTCTTTTGAAAGTTTTTCAAGATATGGAATCGTTGCCTGTAAAAGCGAAAAAATAATCGAAGCATTAATATACGGCATTATTCCTAAAGTAAATATTGATAATTGAGAAAGAGCACCACCGGAAAACATATCCATGAATCCAAAAAGCGTATTACTTTGTGCCGCAAAAAAAGCTTTGAATGCTGAAATATCTATTCCAGGAATTGGTATCGCTACACCAATCCTGTATGCCACCATTATAACTAACGTAAAAAGAACTCTTCTTTTTAGTTCTGGAACTTTAAATATATCTCCAAAAGATTCAATCATATTAAACCAATTAAAAATTAAAAATGTAAAATTAAAAATTTAGGAATAATATCTTTTTTTCCTAAATCCTTATCTTTCTACCCTTTCCGCCACTAAGCCGTTGGCGAGACCCTGACTACCGTTAGGCAGGCTCGCCCGAAGGGCGGGTCACCTTTTTACCTGTATCTGCTACCGCACTTTTGGTTATAAGTATTGCTTCTCCGCCGACTTTCTTTATTTTCTCTATTGCACTTTTAGAAAATTTATCAGCAGTAATTTTTAAAGGCTTGTTTATATCGCCGTCTCCTAAAATTTTTATTGGTAATTTGCTTTTTATTATTCCTTTTTCTGCCAGTAAAACTCTCGTTATTTCCGAATTGGGATCAAATATCTTTTCAAGTGTTTTTAGGTTTACAATTTCATATTCCTTTTTAAAAATATTTGTAAATCCTCTTTTAGGAATACGCCGCATTAAAGGCATTTGCCCGCCTTCAAATCCGGGTCTTGTGCCTCTTCCTGAACGGGCATTCTGTCCCTTCATACCCTTTGTTGCAGAACCACCATGACCTGAACCACGGCCGCGTCCTACTATTTTCCTTCTATGTTTTGCACCAACTGCAGGTTTTAAATCAGATAGTTTCATAATTTAATTTCGCTACTTTTTTTCCCTCTTAATTTGTCTACATCTTCCTTAGAACGAAGCTGTTTAAGACCATCTATCGTTGCATAAACAACGTTGAAAGGATTAGATGATCTTAATGATTTGGTAAGTACGTCTTTTACTCCACATACATCTAAAACTGCACGTACTGCACCGCCGGCAATAAGACCGGTTCCTTCTGAAGCAGGCCTTAATAAAACCCTGCCGGCACCAAACGCACCGAGTACTTCATGAGGAATTGTAGTATTTTTGAGCATTACTTTTATAGTATTTTTACCGGCTGCAGCAGTTCCTTTTTTAATAGCCGACTGGACTTCGTTCGCTTTTCCAAGCCCTACACCGACCGTACCAAGCCCGTCACCGACAACAACAAGTGCATTAAATGAAAATCTCTTTCCGCCTTTTACAACTTTTGTTACCCTGCCTATTGTTACAACTGCTTCTTTTTTTAATTCCATATTTTAAAATTTCACTCCGCTTGCTCTTACTGCATCAGCAAAAGCCCTTACTCTGCCATGATATATATTACCGCCTCTATCAAATACAACTTGCTTTATACCGGCTGCAATTGCTTTTTTACCGGCTTCTTCACCGAGAGCTGTAGCAGCCTTTTTATTGGCTGAGTTTTTTAATTTCAATACCTGTGATGAAATAGATAATAGCGATTTACCGCTTAAATCATCTATAAACTGAGCATAGATATATTTATTTGACTTACAAAAAGATAAACGCGGTCTCTCAGTAGTACCAAGTACTTTCTTCCGTATTCTAACTCTTCTTCTTAATATCGATTGTTCTTTTATTGATAACATAAATTTTATTTCTTTGCTCCAGCCGACGCGCCACCTGCTCCAACTCCGCCAACACCTATCGCAGCTTTACCAGGTTTTTTCTTTATATATTCTCCGGCATATCTAATACCTTTTCCTTTATATGCATCAGGACTTTTACTCAGTCTTATATTTGATGCGATTAATCCAAGTTTTTCTTTATTCGCAGATTTTAAAACTATCGATATACCCTTGGGATCAACTACAATATCTATATCTGCAGGAATATCAAATATTATCGGATGAGAATATCCTGCCTGTATAGTAAGTTTTTTTCCTGCTAACTGTGCTTTATATCCGACGCCCTGAATTTCTAATTTTTTTTCAAAAGGCACAGACACACCCTTAACCATATTATTTATAATTGCACGCACTGTCCCATGTATAGCCTTGTGTTCCTCGGATTTTCTCTTTACAATGACTGTGTTATTTTCAACAGAAAAGTTTACCACATGAGGAAAATTTCTTTTTAATGTACCAGCAGGACCTGTTACAGAAATTTCGTTCTCAGTAATATTAACTTTTACATTACTTGGTATTGGTACCGGTTTATTTCCTATTCTACTCATTTAATATATTCCTCAATTCTTTCCGCCACTTAATTAGCAGAGCTTTGCTCTGCCGCTACAATCGCACTATCCCGCTATCGCACCATCGCACGATTCTTAATTATTTCTACCACACATAACAAACAACTTCGCCGCCAAGATGTTCTTCGCGTGCTTTTGTATCCGTCATTAAACCACGGGATGTTGATATTATAGCTATACCTATACCCCTTAATACACGGGGAAGCTTATCCACTTTTTTATAAATCCTTATTGATGGTTTTGAAACTCTTTTTATATCCGTTATCATCGAACGTTTATCTTGTGCATATTTCAAGAAAATTCTTAAAATACCCTGCTTTTTATCATCAAGGCGTTTATAATTTGAAATATATCCCTCTTCTTTCAAAATTTTTGCAATTTCTTCTTTGACATTGGAAGCGGGAATATCTACCTTTTCCTTAGATTTGGTGGACGCATTCTTTATCTGACATATTAAATCAGCAATCGGATCTGTAATCATTTATTAACCTCTGAAATTTTCTGTTAGTAAATCGATACTTTAAACTTTTACCAACTTGATTTTGTTACTCCAGGTATAAGTCCTTTGTGTGCAAAATTCCTGAAACAAATTCTGCATAAACCAAAATCCCTTAAAAACCCGCGAGGACGTCCGCAAATGCGGCATCTATTGTATCTTTTAGTTGCGTATTTGGGAGTTTTTCTCTGCTTTATAATTAAACATTTCTTAGCCATAACAATTTAAGTGCTATTTATTACTTCTGAACGGCATACCTAACATTGCAAGTAATTCCTTTGCGTCGGAATCACTTTTTGCTGATGTTACTATAGTTATATTCATTCCCCTTGCCTTATCTGACTTATCAAGTATGATTTCAGGGAAAATATATTGTTCAGTTAAACCTAAATTATAATTTCCTCTGCCATCAAATTTGGAATCATCAAGACCACGAAAATCTCTTATTCTAGGTATAGATACATTTACTAATCTATCAAAAAATTCATACATTCTATTACTTCTAAGTGTAACTTTTAAACCTATAGGCATTCCTTCT
Organism: Elusimicrobia bacterium RIFOXYD2_FULL_34_15; assembly: GCA_001800605.1. Taxonomy (GTDB): domain Bacteria; phylum Elusimicrobiota; class UBA8919; order UBA8919; family UBA8919; genus UBA9627. The sequence continues at coordinate 20,827 of MGVS01000021.1, read as the reverse complement.
CTTAATTTAAAAGCGGATATCGATTTTTTCGATCTTCTTAATAATGGCTTCTGTCCGGAAATCGCCGCTAACTCGGAAGAAGCAACATCCATTGCCTTAGGATTTTCTCTCGCATCAGATACACCCATATTAATAACAATTTTTTCAAGTTTGGGTACTTGATGGATATTTTTATATTTCAATTTTTTCATTAATTCACTTACAATAACTTTATGATATGCGTCTCTTAATCTTGCCATAATTAACCTTATTAAACAATCATTTCACCGCATTTTCTGCAAACGCGGCTTTTCGTGCCATCCTGAAGAACTTCCCATTTAGGACGCATCGCTTTGTCACATTTCGGACAAATTAACATTAATTTTGAAACTGAAAGCGGAGCTTCTTTTTCCCGTATACCGCCCGGATCTGCCTGTGTTGGTTTTGTATGTCTTTTAACAAAATTAACCTTTGCAACAATAGCGGTGTCTTTGTCAAGAAACGTTTTTAATACTTCCCCGCGCTTCCCTTTATCTTTACCGGCTAAAACAATAACTTTATCTTTTTTCTTTATATGCATAATCAATACTCTATATAACTTCCGGTGCTAATGAAATAATTTTTAAAAAGTTTTTCTCTCTCAATTCTCTTGCAACCGGTCCAAATATTCTGGTTCCGCGCGGTTCACTCTCTTCATTAATTATTACTGCGGCATTATCATCAAATTTGATATAGCTGCCATCAACTCGTCTTACTTCTTTAGCGCATCTTACAATAACTGCACGGACTTTCTCGCCCTTTTTGATTGTTGCCGTTGGAAGAGAAGAAAACACAGATGCAATAATAATATCTCCCAGGGATGCATATTTCCTGTAACTTCCGCCCAACATACGAAAACATCTAATCTTAGTTGCTCCCGTATTATCCGCTACTGTTATAATAGAACGTTCTTGAATCATATTAGCACCTTATTAACTGCAATTAAAAATTAAAAGTTTAAATTAAAATTAAGTCTCTTTGCTTTTATTTTAATTTTTATTTCTATTTTAACTTGCCTTTTTATATATTTTCCATCTTTTCTTATTTGAAATCGGTCTAGTTTGTACTATTTTTACTTTATCGCCAACATGAGTTTCGTTTTTCTCGTCGTGTGCATAAAATTTACTGCTTCGTTTTACAACTTTTCCGTAAAGCGGAGAACGGGTTGTCCATCCGACTTCTACAACCCTTGTCTTATCCATTTTATCAGAAACAACCACGCCTGTTTTCATTTTTTCCATATTCTATCCTATTATTTTTTCACCAAATTTAATTCTTTTTCTCTCATTAGCGTTAAAATAGTTGCTATTTGCCTTCTTAATATTCTTATTTCAAGAGGATTTTTAAGCGGAGTCGTTTTATGAGAAAATTTCATCTTGAATAACTTTTCTCTCGCTTCTAAAAGTTTAGTTTTTAATTCTATATCTGTAAGTTCTCTTATATTTACTTCTTTTTTTTCTTTTGCCATAACAATGTCCAAATTTTAACTTTTTATTTTAACTTGCCTTTACTGTCCTCTTTCCAAAAATCTTGTTCTAATAGGAAGTTTATGAGAAACCAGTGTAAATGCTATCTTTGCATCATCTTTATTTAAACCTGAAATTTCAAACATAACTCTTCCCGGTTTTACAACCGCTACCCAGGATTCCGGAAGTCCTTTGCCTTTTCCCATGCGGGTTTCAGCAGGTTTTTTTGTAAAAGGTTTGTCCGGAAAAATACGTATCCAAACTTTACCGCTTTTTTTAATTGCTCTAGTAAGCGCTATTCTGGATGCTTCTATCTGTCTTGCAGTAATCCACGCTTGGCCTAAAGCCATCAGGCCATATTCACCGAAACTTACTTCGGTACCGCCGGATGCGTTGCCCTTCATCCTGCCGCGCTGCATTTTTCTATATTTTACCCTCTTCGGTGATAACATTGTCTTCCTCTTCCTCTTTAACTATTTCTTCTACCGGCGGTTTCTCTTCTTTTATTTCTACTTCTTCCGGTTTTTCTATGAGCCGTGCTTCATCAAGCATTTCTTTTTCGGTTTTTCTGAAAAATTCTTTTTTAAATATCCAAACTTTAACACCAAGCAATCCCATAGTTGTCAGCGCTTCCGCAAATCCATAATCTATATCGGCTCTGAACGTCTGAAGCGGAACTCTACCTTCTTTCATCCACTCAGTTCTTGCGATTTCGTTGCCGCCAATACGACCTGCAACCATTACTTTTATTCCGAGTGCACCGCGTTCCATTGCTTTTTCCATTGCTTTCTTCATTGCCCTTCTATGTGAACCTTTTTTTTCAAGTTGAAAAGCAATACCTTCTGCAACTAACTGCGAATTTGTTTCCGGTGTTTTTATTTCCATTATATTAACAATCGTTTTCTTATCCGAAATTTCTTCTATTTCTTTCCTTAAACCTTCTACATCTGCTCCGCGTTTGCCAATTACAAGACCCGGACGTGCAGAATAAATATTTACCTTAAGATATTTGCCGGCTCTTTCAATTGTAATTTTTGAGACCGAAGCAAATTTAAGACGCTCTTTTACAAATTTTCTTATTCTGAAATCTTCTTCTATAAAATCAGCCATGTTACGGCGGGAAAACCACTTAGAATCCCAATCTGCAACATATCCTAATCTTAACCCTTTTGGATGAATTTTTTGTCCCATAGTTAAATCCTAATGCTATTTGCATATGATTACACAGATTTTTAACACCGATTACACAGATTAGAACCCAACTCTTTTAATATAATCTGTGTAATCTGCCATTTAATCCGTGTAATCAAACATCCTTTTCTTTCTAGGATGTTATTTCTTCTTATCTCCGACTACTATTGTTAAATGACATGTTTTTCTTTTATACGGATTACCCCTGCCTTGCGCACCGGGCCGCATTCTTTTTATTGGAGGTCCCATTGTAGCAAATGCCCTTGTTATAAAAAGCGTTTCCGGGCTTTTTAATCTGCCACAGTTTGCAGTTGCAGATTTTATTGTTTTTTCAATATAAGGTGTCGCACTTTTTGTTGTAAATGCAAGAAGTGTAAAGACATCAGAAACTCTTTTACCCTGAATAAGTTTAAGTATCGCCCCAACTTTTCTATATGAGTGTCTTCCAAACCTTGAAATCGCTATTGCTTCCATATTTTATACCTTTTGTAGCGTCAATTAATATTCTCACTTTTTCGCGGAAATCTCTCCGAAACAATCTCGATTTTGTCGGGATTGCGAACTCGGATTAACAATTATGTCTTTTCAAGAGCTTCCTTAGTATGTGCTGCACCATGACCTCTGAAGAATCTTGTCGGAGAAAACTCGCCTAAGCGATGTCCAACCATATTTTCTGTAACATAAACAGATATAAATTTTCTACCGTTGTGTACACCGAATGTGTGTCCCACAAACTCCGGCGGAATTACAGAAGCGCGTGCCCATGTTTTTATAATTGTTTTTTGACCGGACTCATTCATCTTTTCAACTTTTTTTGAAAGTTTTTCGTCAATAAACGGTCCCTTTTTTGTTGACCTACTCATAATCTCATTCCCTCAATTTTTCTTTTTCTTTACTGTATACTGTGTACTGTATTCTGTGTACTGCCTTTTTTATCTTACTCCCTTCGGCTTTCTGTTAACTATATACATGTCTGTCCATTTCTTTTTATTTCTAGTTTTATAACCCTTTGCCGGCTGATTCCATGGTGAGCGTGGCTGATTGTTACCTTTTGATTTTCCTCTTCCGCCACCATGTGGATGATCAACTGAATTCATTGCTGTTCCGCGAACTGTAGGTCTAATACCACGATGTCTGTTTCTTCCGGCATTACCGATTGTAACATTTTCGTGATCTAAATTGCCAACCTGCCCTATACAAGCATAACATGAAAGCGGCAGCATTCTTACTTCACCGGATGGCATTTTAACATTTGCAAAATTACCTTCTTTTGACATTATTTGTGCAACCCCACCCGCAGAACGAACAAGTTTCGCTCCTAATCCGGGTACGAGTTCTATATTGTTTATTTGAGTTCCAAGTGGAATATTTGAAAGAGGCAGTGCGTTGCCGGGTTTTATATCGACATTATCACCGCTCTCTACTGTATCTCCGACTTTTAAACCTAAAGGACAAATTATATATCGTTTTTCACCATCAGTATATTTTACAAGTGCAATTCTTGATGAACGGTTTGGATCATATTCTATTCCTATAACTTCTGCTTTTATATTGCGTTTATCTCTCTTAAAATCAATGATGCGATACATCTGTTTATGACCGCCACCCTGATGTCTGACCGTTATATGACCGGTGTTACCCCTTCCGGCGTTTTTTTTCAACGGCATTAATAACGATTTTTCCGGAGTTTTTTTAGTTATATCTGAAAAATCATCACTTGTTATAAACCGCCTTGAGGGCGTGTATGGTACGTATGTCTTAATTCCCATGATATTAAATTAAAAGTTAAAAGTTTAAATTAAAATAAAGCTCTTTTTGATTCTATTTTTTATTTTAACTTTTTATTATAACTTGCCTCTACTATACTCCTTCAACCATCTTAATCGTCTGTCCTTTTTTTATTTTCACAATTGCTTTTTTGTAATTAGTTCTATAACCGACATTAACTCCTACTCTTTTTAGTTTAGTTGATAATACTGCCGTACGAATTGCAACAACATTAACATTAAATAATTCTTCAACTGCCTTTTTTATTTGATGTTTATTTGCTTTTTTTGCAACCAAGAAAACAAACTTATTATCTGTTTCTTTCATGTTGGTTGCTTTTTCCGTTACAAGCGGTTTTTTAATTATATCGAAAGCGCTGAACATCTTTCCAGTGACTCCTTAGTAAAAATAATTCTATCTGCATCAATTACGTCATACGCCGTTAAATCTGTAACATCTTTAATATTAAGAGTTGCGATATTCCTTGATGCAATGTTAAGTGTTTTATCTCTTTTGGAAATTAACAATGTCTTATTATTTATTTTAAGATTCTTAAGAATTTTTGAAACTTCTCTAGTTTTAGGTTGTTCAATTTTAAGTTCTTCAAGTATCATTAAAACACCGTCTTTCGCTTTTGCTGAAAGCGAAGATAACAACGCAAGTTTTATTTTTTTCTTTGGCATTGAATATGAAAATTCCCTAGGTTTTTTTGCAAATATTACTCCGCCATGTCTCCACAGCGGTGAACGGATACTACCGGCTCTTGCACGGCCCGTACCTTTTTGTTTCCAAGGTTTTTTTCCTGAGCCGGAAACCTCTGCGCGGGTTTTTGCCGAATGCGTGCCCTGACGGCGATTAGCTAAATACCAATTAATCACTTCGTGCATAAGCGGGGTATTTATTTTTGCTTCAAAAACATTTTCAGGCAAAGACATTTTACCTGTTTTTTCACCGTTTGTATTATAAATATTTGCTTCCATAATAATTCCTAATTTATCAACTACTTTTTTTCCGGAGCTTTCTTAACTTCTTTTCTTGCTTCTTTCTTTGCATCTTTCTTAGGTGATGCAGCTACAACTACTTTTGGCGTATATTTTTTTACAGTTTTTGTAACTATTATTTGGGTATTTTTTGCACCAGGCACTCCGCCCCTTATTAATAAAATATTTTTTTCCGGTATTATTTTCACTACTTCCACTTTTTGAATGGTTGCTGCTATTCCGCCCATTCTGCCTGCCATTCTTAAACCTTTTCTTGTTTTCTGAGGTCTTTGCGGGCCGATAGCACCCGGGTGACGCTGCTTATCCGATTGGCCATGAGTAGCAGGACCGCCGGCAAAACCATGTCTTTTTACAACTCCCTGAAAACCGTGACCTTTTGATATTCCCGTAACATCTACAAGTTCACCGGGAGTAAATACATCGGCCTTGATTTCCTGACCAATTTTATATTCATCGGGATTGTCTACCCTGAAATCCATTAGTTGTGCAAATAAACCGGTGCCCATTTTTTTGAAATGGCCAATCTGGGATTTGCTAAGTTTTTTCTCATCTATAGAACCATAACCAACCTGAATTGCATTATATCCGTCAGTTTTTACAGTTTTTTTCTGAACCACAATGCATGGACCGGCAGCTATGACTGTCACAGGTATAGCTTCCCCATTGTCAGAAAATATTTGTGTCATTCCAATTTTAGTACCAACTATCGATTTCATATTATTACGGTAATTAAAAATTATTTTTCCGCCACTGAACCTTTGGCGGATCCGCCAATGACTTAATGGCGGAAACTTATAACTTTTAACTTGCCTTTTCTACGCTTTTATTTCTACATCCACGCCAGCGGGTAAATCCAATTTCATAAGAGCATCTACCGTCTGTGGTGTGGGCTGTAATATATCGATTAAGCGTTTGTGTATTCTCATTTCAAATTGTTCTCTTGATTTTTTATCCGTATGCGGCGAACGAAGCACCGTATATTTTTTTATTCTTGTCGGTAAGAGAACCGGACCTGAAATGGATGCGCCTGTACGTTTAGCTGTCTGAACTATTTCAGCTAATGACTGGTCAAGCATTTTATGATCGTATGCCTGAAGCTTAATTCTTATTCTCTGTGATTGTGACAACTGTTCTGTTTTTGGCATAATTACTCAATTATTTCTGACACAACTCCGGCGCCTACTGTGTGGCCACCTTCTCTGATTGCAAATCTTAATTCTTTTTCCATTGCTATAGGAGTCAATAACTCTCCGACAACTTCTACATTGTCGCCAGGCATTACCATTTCAACACCTTTAGGTAAATTGACTGTGCCGGTAACATCGGTTGTTCTGAAATAGAATTGCGGACGATATCCGTTAAAAAATGGAGTATGTCTTCCGCCTTCTTCTTTATTTAGGATATATACCTGCCCTCTAAATTTCTTATGAGGATTTATTGAACCGGGAGCGGCTATAACCTGTCCCCTTTCTATTTGTTCTTTTTCTACACCTCTTAAAAGCACACCAACGTTATCGCCTGCTTGTGCTTCATCTAATATTTTTCTGAACATTTCCACACTGGTTACAACTGATTTTCTGGTTTCCTGAATTCCGACTAATTCAACTGCATCGCCGGTCTTAACTTTACCGCGCTCAATCCTGCCGGTTGCAACTGTTCCACGACCGGTGATTGTGAATACATCCTCGACGCTCATTAAGAAAGGTTTATCGGTTTCTCTCTTTGGATCCGGTATGGTTGCATCAATTGCGTCCATTAATTTCCAGATTGAAGGTTCCCCGATTTCACTTTGATCACCCTGCATTGCTTTTAAAGCACTGCCTCTGATAATCGGTGTTTTATCTCCCGGGAATTTATATTTATTTAAAAGCTCTCTTATTTCTAATTCAACCAAGTCAACAAGTTCTTTATCATCAACAACATCAACCTTATTGAGATAAACTACTATGTAAGGAACGTTCACCTGGTACGCAAGAAGGATATGTTCTCTTGTCTGAGGCATTGGACCATCGGCTGCAGAAACAACAAGTATCGCACCATCCATCTGAGCTGCACCGGTAATCATGTTTTTGATATAATCAGCATGACCGGGACAATCGATATGTGCATAGTGTCTCTTCATTGTCTCATATTCCACATGGCTGATTGCAATCGTCAAAATTTTAGTTTCATCACGACGGCCCTGCGATTCAGATGCTTTCGCAACTTCGTCATAACTTATAAATTTCGACAAACCTTTTTTCTCCAAAACTTTTGTAATCGCTGCTGTCAAAGTAGTTTTACCGTGGTCAACATGCCCAATTGTCCCTACGTTAACATGCGGTTTTTTCCTCTCAAACTTTTGTTTGGCCATAATAACCTCCTGTTATACTACCCCTAATATTTCTTTGGCAAGTTTTTCTGAAACTCGCTCGTAATATGCCGGTTCCATTGTATAAGTTGCTCTACCTTGTGATAAAGAACGAAGTGAAGATGAATAACCAAACATGGCCGCTAAAGGAACGTGGCCGTCAACAGTGTGAATCTTTTTACTTACAGCCATATTTTCTACTCTTCCGCGACGTGAATTTATATCACCAAGTACATCACCTAAATAATCTTCGGGTGCAATAACTTCCAATTTCATTATTGGTTCCAATAAAACCGGAGATGCTTTTAAGATACCATCCTTAGTTGCAATAGATGCAGCCATTTTAAAAGCAATATCAGAGGAGTCCACTTCATGATATGAACCATCCAACAAAGTTACTTTTATATCTACTACCGGGAAACCGCCAAGCGGACCGGCTTCAAGAGCAGAAACTATACCTTCTTCGATAGATGAAAAATATTCGCGGGGAATTCTGCCTTCTCTTATTTCATTTATAAATTCAAATCCTAAACCTTTTTGGTTTGGCTCAATGTTTAAAACAACGTGACCATACTGACCATGACCACCGGTCTGCCGAATAAACTTACCGACTGATTCGGCACTTTTTGTGACTGTTTCTTTATATGCAACCTGCGGTTTGCCGACATTAGCGGCAACACCGAATTCTCTTTTCATTCTGTCAACCAAAACTTCAAGATGCAATTCGCCCATACCGGAAATAATTGTTTGGCTGGTTTGTTCATCTATTTTTAATTTAAATGTGGGATCTTCTTCTGAAAGTTTGGAGAGTGCTTTTGAAAGTTTTTCCTCATCTGCTTTTGTTTTAGGTTCGATTGCAAGCCATATTACAGGGTCAGGAAATTTTATGTTTTCTAAAATTATCGGTGTTTTTTCGTCACAAAGCGTATCGCCGGTAAATGTTCTTTTCAAACCTACGACTCCGGCTATATCACCACAAGAAACTTCCTCTACTTCTTCCCTGTCGTTTGCATGCATTTTAACTATTTTTGATATGCGTTCGCGAAAATCTCTTGTAGAATTATATATTGAATGACCTCTTTTAATTGTTCCTGAATATACTCTTATATAAGTTAAGCGGCCAATAAACGGGTCAGTTTGAATTTTAAAAGCTAATGCAGAAGTTGACTCACTTTCATCTGCTTTTCTATTTATACTTTTGTTTGTTACTGGTTCCATACCTGAAATGGCCGGTACATCTAATGGAGAAGGAAGGTAATTAACTATAGCATCGAGTAAAAACTGAACTCCTTTGTTTTTAAGCGAAGAACCTGTGAGCACTGGAATTATTTTACAAGCAATAGTAAGTTTTCTCAATGCATTTAACAATTCATCAGTTGTGATTTTTCCTGTACCATTAATATACTTATTCAGAATATTTTCATCCGCTTCAGATGCAACTTCAAATAATTTATCTCTGTATTTTTTAACTTGTGGTTTTAAATCTTCCGGAATTTCCATCTCTTCATATGTTGTACCAAGTAGATCTACAAACTTAAATGCCTTTTCCTTTACTAGGTCTATTATACCGATGAATTTATCTTCATTGCCAATCGGGATTTGCAGTAAAACTGGGTTTGCATGCAATCTTTTCGTCATTTGTTCTACTACATTGAAAAAATTTGCACCTGTTCTGTCTAATTTATTAATAAAAGTAATTCGCGGTATTTTATATTTATCTGCCTGATGCCAAACTGTTTCTGATTGTGGCTGAACTCCGCCTACACCACAAAATACTACAACCACTCCATCAAGTATTCTAAGCGATCTCTCAACTTCTGCGGTAAAATCAACATGACCGGGTGTATCAATTACATTTATATGGCAGTTATTCCATGTAAATCTCGTAGCAGCAGATGTTATGGTAATACCACGTTCCTGTTCCTGTTCCATCCAGTCCATAGTTGTGTTGCCTTCATCAACATTACCCATGCGGTGAATCTTTCCGCTATAAAAAAGCAAACGCTCGGTAGTTGTGGTTTTACCGGCATCTATGTGGGCAATAATTCCTATATTTCTGATTGTAGATATATCAGTCATTTTTTTTTCTTTATTTATTATTTCTTTTTCAACAAGAACTGTTGGCATAAGAAAATTTAAATTCCTATTTAACTTCAAACTACCACTTATAATGTGCAAATGCTTTATTAGCTTCTGCCATTTTATGTGTGTCTTCTCTTTTTTTCACTGCACTACCAACGTTGTTTGAAGCATCTATTATTTCCGCAGCTAACCGCTGTGACATCGGCTGCCCTTTTCTTGCTTTCGCATATGTTAAAAGCCATCTTATTGCTAAAGCTATGCCACGCGCTGATTTTACTTCTATTGGAATCTGGTATGTCGCACCACCGACACGGCGCGGTTTTACTTCTAAAAGCGGTCTTATATTTTTTATTGCTCTATCCAGAACCGTCATCGGTTCTTGTTTGGTTTTTTCTTTAATTATATCCATAGCACCGTAACATATTGACTCCGAACATGATCTCTTACCTTGTTTTAGCATGTCATTTACCATACGCGCTATAACAATGCTGTTATACTTGTAATCTGTTTTTGGTGCTGCTTTTTTTATTTTTCTAGGTTTTCTTGGCATATTTATTTACACTCTATTATTTAAATTACGCTGTCGGAGTCTGTGTTGTTGGAGCTGCCGCTGCTGGAGCTGCTGCTTTTACTGCTCCTTCTTTCGGCCTCTTTGCCCCATATTTTGAGCGACCTTGATTTCTGCCACCTACACCTGTGGCATCCAGAGTTCCCCTAATTATATGATACCTGACTCCGGGTAAATCTTTAACCCTTCCACCTCTTACCAGAACAATTGAGTGTTCCTGAAGATTGTGGCCTATGCCCGGAATATATGCAGTGACTTCAAATCCAGATGTGAGTTTTACCCTTGCTACTTTTCTTAAAGCAGAATTCGGTTTTTTTGGTGTTGTAGTATAAACTCTTGTGCAAACACCTCTTCTTTGCGGAGATTCCACTAAAGCAGGTGTTTTACTTTTCCGCTTTAATATTTCTCTTCCTTTTCTGACTAACTGATTTGTCGTCGGCATATTTTACCTTAGATACAAAAAATAAACTTATTTCGACCGCAAAAAATATTTTTTTGCGTAAGACTTGAAAGTATATAAAATTACTGTGATATTGTCAAGTACTTTTTTTTAAAAATTAAAAAATATTTTTTAGGATGAAACTATTAACAAATATTTACTATACAATAACTTTCTACCTGTTTAACTATTTCTAAATTATTTTTTTCTAAAACCTGTTCCAGCGGGTATCAGATGCCCAATTATAACATTTTCTTTGAGACCCGCGAGCTCATCAATAGCACCCCTAACAGCAGCATCCGCTAAAACTCTTGGTGTTTCCTGGAATGATGCGGCTGACATAAATGACCGTGAAGAAAGTGCCGATCGTGTTATTCCAAGAAGAATCGGTTTTGCCTCTGCCGGCTCGCCGCCTTTAGCTTCAATTTTTCTATTCTCGATGTCAAAATCGGATTTATTAACAATCTCTCCGACAAGGAAAATACTGTCACCCGGTTTTTCTATTTTTACATTTTTAAGCATCTGGCTAACAATGGCTTCTATATGTTTATCGTTTATTGCAACACCCTGTAGACGATAGACCTCTTGAATTTCGTTGACCAAATGTTCCTGAACACCTTTAACTCCTAAAACATTAAGAATATCATGCGGATTTATCGAACCATCTGTGAGCGGTTCGCCGACCGAAACTCTGTCTCCATCGTATACTATTAAATGTTTACCCTGCGAAATAGAATATTCCCTTTTAATACCGGTATCACTTTCTACCGTAACAACTGTAGTTCCCTTTTCGCTTCCTATTTTTATTGTACCTTCAAGCTCAGAAATAATCGCCGAATTTTTTGGTTTTCTGGCATCGAAAAGTTCTGCGACTCTCGGTAATCCGCCGGTAATATCTTTACTCTTTGTATACTCTCTAGGAATCTTTGCAATAACATCCCCAACTTCAACTGGTTGCTCATTGTCAGCAACAAGATGAGTTCCAACCGGCAGCGGATATGTTGCAATTTTCTTAGAGTTAGCCATGATTGCTATTTGCGGATTCATTTTTGCACCACGGAATTCTACAATAACTTTTTCCTTTTGATTGCTTATCTTATCTTCTATCTCATGCATTGTAGAACCCTCAATAACATCCTGTAGTTTTGCTTTACCGGAATATTCCGTTATAATAGGAAGTGTATACGGATCCCATTCTGCAACAACGGTACCCTTTGGAGCTCTTTTTTCAGTCGCAAATTTTAATTCAGTACCGTAAGGAAGTTTGTATGTGGTTTTTTCTCTGCCTGCGACCAGCTGCATCTCGGCATTTCTTGAAACCACAATTATTTTTTCTGAGCGATTTTTAATTGTCCTTAAATTATAAAACTTTATTGTTGAATCTTTTTCACATACAACGCTTGCCGCTTTAATAATTCGGGATGCGGTACCGCCGATATGAAACGTTCTGAGTGTCAGCTGTGTACCAGGTTCACCTATAGATTGAGCAGCTATAATTCCCACTGCGTCACCGACTTCTGCAGGTTTTCCGGTTGCTAAATTCAGACCATAACATTTTGCGCAAACCCAATTTTCAGCTTCACATGTTAACACAGAACGGATTCTTATCGTTTCAATACCTGCTTTTTTTACTTTTTCTGCTTCTTCAGCGGTTATAAGTTTTCCTTCTTTGATAATCAGCTCTTCCTTGTATTCGCCTGCGGGTGTCTGTATAACACCAACAACATTATCCAGAGCACATCTTCCGATTATTCTTTCCGATAATGCTTCAATCGCTTCACCGCCAACAACAATAGCCCCGACTTTTATTCCATTGAGTGTTCCGCAATCTTCTTCTGAAAGAACCAGGTCGTGTGCAACGTCAACTAGCCGGCGTGTTAAATATCCTGCTTCGGATGTTTTTAATGCGGTATCCGCTAAACCTTTTCTGCCGCCATGTGTTGAAATAAAATATTCCAATACGGTTAAACCCTCTCTGAAATTCGATTCCACAGGTTGTTCAATAATTTCACCAATTTGTCCTGTAAGCCGTTTTGCGGGTTTAGCCATCAGTCCTCGCATACCTCCAAGCTGTCTTACTTGAGCACGACTACCTCTTGCACCGGAGTCCGCCATGATAAACACCGAATTAAATTTAGACGAACCTTCTTTATAAGGCTTTTTTTCTTGCTCAGCCATTTTATCAAACATTAGATCGCATATAGTATCTGTAGCGTGTGTCCATATATCTATAACCCTGTTGTATCTTTCAAGATTAGTAATTACTCCTTTTTTTGCCTGGCTTTCAACTTCTCTTACCTGCTTTCTTGCCGTAGTAAGTATCTGCTCTTTCTCTGGAGGAACCATAAGATCGTCTACTGAAATTGAAAGTCCAGAAAGCGTAGCATATTTAAAACCCATTTTTTTAAGTTCATCCAACAAAGCAACTGTTGTTGGAGAACCTAATTGTTTAAAACTAGTTTCTACTATAGTTGATATATCTTTTTTCCCTATAGTTTTATTTATAAAACCAATTTCTTTAGGGAGAACGCTATTAAAAATAACTCTGCCAACTGTTGTATAATCAGTCCATTTTGAAACATCAGATCGCCCGCCCTTTTGCAGATTTTCTTCGTTAATCTTGTTTATACCCTTGACTTTTATTATTGCATTCAAATCGATTTGACCATTCTGATATGATGTTATGACTTCTTCAATTCCAGAAAAAATCTTTCCTTCACCATTAACACTCAGTTTCGGTTTTGTAAGATAACAGCATCCAACAACCATATCCTGCGAAGGTGAAACAACCGATCTGCCGTTAGACGGAATAAGTAAATTATTGGTTGATAATATCCTTTCTCTAACTTCTTTAATTGCTTGTTCCGATAACGGGATATGAACAGCCATCTGGTCGCCGTCAAAGTCAGCGTTAAATGCAGCACATGTTAAAGGGTGCAAACGGATAGCGCGGCCTTCGATTAGCACAGGTTCAAATGCCTGTATTCCAAGACGGTGAAGTGTAGGCGCTCTATTCAACATGACAGGATGATGTTTGGTGATATTTTCAAGAATATCCCAAACTTCTATTCTTTGTTTTTCAAGAAATCTCTTTGCTGCTTTAAGAGAAGATACAAGTCCTCTATTGATAATTTCTCTTATTATATATGGTTTAAATAATTCTAATGCCATTTCTTTAGGAAGACCGCATTGATTTAATTTTAATTCGGGACCTACAACAATAACACTTCTTCCTGAATAATCAACCCTTTTACCCAATAAATTCTGACGGAAACGGCCTGTTTTTCCTTTTATTATATCTGTTAAGGATTTTAACGGCCGGTTTCCTGCGCCTGTTACAAACTTTCCTCTTGCACCATTTTCTACAAGAGAATCTACCGCTTCCTGCAATAAACGTTTTTCGTTGTGAATCATCAATTCCGGAGATTTAAGTGATTCAAGATGTCTTAGTCTGTTATTTCTATTTATTATTCTTCTATATAAATCGTTCAAATCCGATGCCGCAAATCTTCCGCCATCAAGCGGAACTAAAGGACGAAGATCCGGCGGCAACACCGGTAGCACCGTCATTATCATCCACTCCGGTTTAATTCCGGATTTTATAAAACCATTAATCAAACGCAAGCGTTTAACAACTTTTATCCTATTTGCCTCGGATTTTTCTTTTTTAAGGTCAGCACGGAGATGCTTTGCCTCTTCTTCCAAATTAATACCTTTTACTAATTCTAAAATTGCCGAAGCACCAATGCCTACTCTAAGTTTTAATCCGGTTTCATTTCTATATTTTTGATAATCCTCATCATTAAGCAGCTGTTTTTCAAAAACCGGCAAGTTTTTTTCATTTTTCTCTATTGTCATAATAACATATCTTGCATAATATATTATTTTTTCTATATCCGATAATTTCATATCTAAAAGCGTTGCTATTTTTGAAGGATTTTTTCTTAAAAACCAAATGTGTATAATTGGTGTTGCAAGTTCAATGTGCCCCATTCTTTCTCGGCGCACTTTAGACTCGGTTACTTCTACTCCGCATCGGTCACAGGTTACGCCTTTATGTTTAATATATTTATATTTACCGCAGTTACATTCCCAGTCATGCACAGGTCCAAAAATCTTTTCACAGAATAATCCGTCTCTTTCCGGTTTAAAAGTCCTATAATTTATGGTTTCGGGTTTTCTAACCTCACCATAACTCCACGAACGAATAACATCCGGGGAAGCGAGTGAAATCTTTATTTTCTCAAAATTAGAATAATCCAATTGAGGAACTAATTTCCTTCTTGTTTTGGATATTTTCAGCTGACTTTTATCAAATTTTGCCATATTTGTTCACTCCTTGAATCTATTGTGCTTTGAAATTTTTAATGTTAGTTTTACTTCTTTAACAGCTCCATATTTAAACCTAATGCTTGAAGTTCCTTAACTAAAACCTTAAATGCTTCAGGAACTCCCATTAGCGTTATCGGTTTTCCATTTATTATTGCTTCGTACATTTTTGTTCTGCCTGCTACGTCATCACTCTTTATAGTTAAAAATTCTTGAAGAGTGTAGGCGGCTCCGTATCCTTCTATTGCCCATACTTCCATTTCACCGACTCTTTGACCGCCAAATTGTGCTTTACCACCTAGCGGCTGACGGGTTATAAGCGAATACGGACCTGTTGAACGTGCATGCATTTTGTCATCAACAAGATGCGCAAGTTTCATAATGTACATATATCCTATTGTTATTTTTTCTTCAAAAGGAATACCGGTACGGCCATCGTACAACGTAGTACGGCAGCTGTCGTCCGGCAGGAATTTTTCTTTAACTCCTTTTGAAATCAAATATTTTTTTGCAAGCGCAATCTGATCTTTTACTTCTTTTTCTTTTGCACTGTCAAACACCGGGCAAATCATCTGTGTGTTCATCATAATTCCGGCCCAGCCAAGCATCATTTCCAATATCTGACCGACATTCATTCTGGAAGGAACGGAAAGCGGTGAAATACAAACATCTACCGGTGTTCCATCGGGTAAATAAGGCATATCTTCAACCGGAAGAATCTTCGCAACTACACCTTTATTGCCATGACGGCCGGAAATTTTATCACCAACATTAAGCTTCCTTATCATTGCAATATAAACCTTGACTATCTTATTTACACTTATCGGTAACTCATCGCCGACCTTGAGAGATTCTTTCTCAAATTTTTCCGCTTTTTTTATCTCGGTTTGACGTTTATTGAAAAGCTCCATGGCTTTATTTATTTCTGATTTCTTATCACTTGCCTTCATCTTCGATTCTTTTACCGATTTTTTAGTTTCAGAAACAACTTTTTTAGCATTCTCAAATTCTTTTTTATATTTATCTTCAATTTCTTTTATTCTTTTCCTCATTTCCTCTTTTGAAAGCTTTTCTTTTCTGGTAAAGATTTTAACATCACAAACTTTTCCGTAAGCACCCGGCGGTACCCGTAAAGAAGCATCTTTAACTTCCTCCGCTTTTTTACCAAAAATTACTCTCAAAAGCCGCTCTTCCGGAGTTGTTTGCTGGTCACCCTTTGGTGTTACCTTACCCACCAGTATATCGCCAGGCTCAACAATACTTCCTACGGTTATGATACCATCCTCATCCAAATTTAACAGAGCATCTTTTGATACGTTAGGAATATCTTTTGTGATTTCTTCAGGCCCCATCTTTGCATCTCTTGCTTCAACAATAAATTCCTGTATATGGACGGAAGTAAATAACCCTTCACGGACTAACTTTTCAGATACTAAAATCGCATCTTCGTAGTTATATCCCTCCCAGGACATAAAGGCGACTAAAAGATTTCTACCTAAAGCAAGCGAACCATCTTTTGTGGATGCGCCATCTGCAATAGGCTGGCCTTTTTTAACCATATCACCTTTTTTGACAATAGGAATTTGATTAACACAAGTATCCTGGTTTGAACGTTCAAACTTTCTTAACCTGTGTACTTCTATTTCTTGAGTTTGTTTATCTTGAATTGCTATTTGGTTTGCATCTACACTTAATACCTGCCCATTCTTGTTACTCACAACTACAGCACCGGAATCCTTAGCTATTCTATCTTCAATACCTGTAGCAACTATCGGCTCTTCAGTAAGAAGTAACGGAACCGCCTGCCTCATCATGTTAGAACCCATCAGTGCACGATTAGCATCATCATGTTCAAGAAAAGGAATCAAAGCTGCGGAAGTAGAAACAACCTGCAATGGAGAAATATCCATATAATCAATTTCCGACGGATTTATAAAAACAAAATCACCGCCGTGACGCGATGAAACCGTATTAGCTAAAAATTTACCTGTCTTGTCGATAGGAGAATTTGCCTGCGCGATTGTAAAATCATCTTCCCTGTCTGCAGTAAGATAATCAATTTTATCTGTAACTCTGCCTTTTTCGACTTTTCTGTAAGGTGCTTCTAAGAGTCCATATTCATTTACTCTTGAATAACATGCAAGTGAAGTGATAAGACCAATATTCGGTCCTTCCGGAGTTTCTATAGGACAAATTCTGCTATAGTGTGTATGATGAACATCACGTACTTCAAATCCGGCTCTCTTTCTATGAAGACCGCCGGGACCTAATGCAGAAAGACGTCTCTTATGTGTAAGTTCAGCTAGCGGATTTATCTGATCCATAAACTGTGATAACTGGCCTGTTCCAAAAAATCTTCTGATTATTCCTATAACCGGTTGTGTATTTAGTATCGTACGCGGTGTAAGTTGAGAACGATCCTTGGTATTCATTTTTTCACGGGTTAGCCTTACCATATGCGCAAGGCCTATTCTCATTTGATTTTCTAAAAGTTCACCTACCGCCCTGATTCTACGGTTTCCGAGATGATCAATATCGTCTATGTCTCTACCTGGAAGACCGTTATTTAAATCTAACACATATTTCATTACAGAAATAATATCTTCAACGGTTAGCGTTTTCTTTGTATCCTTTGGCATCTCCAATTTTAATTCATCAAAAACATCCTTAAGCTTTTTATTCAACTTGTATCTGCCGACTTTAGACAGATCATATTTTTTAGGATTTTTTAAAATTAGATTTGAAATATAATTTTCGGCTTGATCGGTACTGATATATTCCATTGCACGAATCTTTTTATAGATATCCATTATTGCTTCTTGCTTGTTCTTGTTTTTATCCTGGGCAAGGGTCTCATGAACAGTCATATCCTTTACAACTGCTTCATTAATTTTCAGTTCCGTTATAATAACCGGAATATTTTTTATTTTATTTGCTTTTCGCAGACTATCTAAAAGCTCTAAAGTAATTTTTCTATTTGCTTCTACTAAAACCTCACCGGTTTTTGTATCCACAACATCTTCGGCAACAATACGTCCCGCAGCTTTTTCATCAAGCGGAATGGATTCACTTTTATAAAACAGTTTCATTATATCAGTATCTTTTTCTATACCGCATGCTCTAAGAAGCGTAGTTGCCAAAAATTTTCTCTTCTTATCTATTCTAACCCACAAAATATTTTTATCATCAAATTCGAATTCTACCCAAGCACCGCGATAAGGTATAATCCGTGCGAAATATAAATGTTTACCATAAATGGAAATAGCGTTCTCTTCCGCTTCCTCAAAAATTACTCCCGGTGAACGGTGCATCTGAGTAACAACTATTCTTTCAATTCCGTTTATAATAAATGATGCATTCGATGTCATAAGCGGCAAATCGCACATATAAACATCCTGCTGAGATATCTCTTTTGGATTACCTTTTTCTTGTTTTATTAATAGACGGAATGTAGCTTTTATTGGTGATGCATAAGTTGAATCGGTAAGCAATGCTTCTTCTTCAGTAAACTTAGGTTTGCCAATTTCATAATTGACGAACTCAAGAATATATTCACCGCTAGAAGAACTTATTGGGAAAACGTCAAGAAAAGATGCCTGGAGACCGCTCATCTTTCTCTTATCTGTTTCAATATTATCTTGAAGGAACTCTTTGAATGAATTTTTTTGAACTTCTACTAAATCAGGTAAATCCAGCACTGAAGGAATTTTACCAAAATTTAATCTTTTCATTAAATATACCTCTCTTTAAAGAACAAAATCAAAAATAACACCAAAAAATTATCATCATTTGGTGTTTAAAATAAAATAAAAAATATTTATTTAATTTCTACAGATGCACCGACGTCAACAAGCTTCTTTTTGATCTCTTCGGCTTGTGCTTTTGGAACGCCGTCTTTAACTGCTTTAGGTGCGCCCTCAACAAGATCTTTAGCTTCTTTCAAACCAAGACCTGTCAATTCGCGAACAACCTTAATAACATTAATTTTTTGACTACCGGCTCCAGTTAATACCACTGAAAATTCGGTTTTTTCTTCAGCTGCTGCGCCTGCTGCTGCACCTGCTGCTGCGGGCGCTGCTGCAAAACTGGCTGCTGAAACACCAAATTTTTCCTCAAGTGATTTTACCAACTCTGCCAATTCAATTACTGACATTTTAGATATAGCATCTAAAATTTCATCTTTACCATTAATAGCCATACTAACGTCCTCCTTACTTACTTTTTTTAATTCTTTTTTTTGCTTGCCGCATCTAATACAACTACCAAGCTTCTCATCGGCCCCGTAAGAACATTCATCAGTCCAATTATTGGGGAAGCTATCCCGCAAACAACACTTGCTATAAGTTGTTCTTTAGGCGGCAAAGAAGCTATACTTTTTATATCTCCTGCTGTTAACAATTTATTATCAGCAAAACCAACCTTCATTTTAAATTTGTCATTTGATTTTGAAAAAGCTGAAAGCTGTTTAATCAACTTTATATAATCACCATTTTCTAAAATAATAGCGGTGGGACCTTTGAGATGTTCATCAAAACCGGATACAGAAATGTTTTTAAATACTCTGGATACAAGACGATTTCTTATTATCCCTATATTTGCATCAAATGCTCTAAGTTTTTTTCTAAGATCTTCCAATTCCTTAACTGTTAAACCCTGATAACCAATGAGATAAAAGCTTTTAGCGTCTTTTATTTTTTGCTCAAAGGTACTTACAAATTCTTGTTTTTCTTTTTTTGTTTTTATCATAACAACCTCAATATTTTTAGATAAAAAAATATCTTCCCGAGACAAAAATTTAGATGGAAGATATTCTCTACCTGTCTCGATGGGGTTGGAGTTTAATCCCGATAAATCGGGACCCCAATTTCTTCGACTAAAAAACAATTTAGAATTAAAAATGCCTGCCTACCTGATATAGTCAGGCAGGCAAAATTAAAAATTGTTGTTTTTTATTTTATTTAATTTCAATTCAAAATTAAGTTTTAATTCCTACATTTTTAATTTTTAATTTAAAATTTTGAATTGCCTTTTAGTATTTTACCCCCGGCAGCAACCTACTCTCCCGACCGCGAATTAGCGACAAGTACCATCGGCCCTGGTGGGCTTAACTTCTGTGTTCGGAATGGGAACAGGTGTTGCCCCACCGGAAATACCACCGGGGAAATTAATAAATCAAGTTAAAATTTAAATCAAAATTAAAATTTTAATTGATATTTTTAAAGAACTTCAAACTATATAACAACATGCTAAAATATTTTTGCCTTTATTTTAACTTTTAACTTTTAACTTTTACTTGCTTCTTTTATCGGATTAAATAATACGGTCAAGTCAAACGGCCGATTAGTACAGGTCAGCTTAATCCCTCTCAGGACTTACACCCCCTGCCTATCAAACTTGTAATCTACAAGTGGCCTTCTTATATATCAATCTTGCGATTGATATTTGGGAAATCTTGTTTTGGGGTGGGTTTCATGCTTATATGCTTTCAGCATTTATCCCTTCCGAACTTGGTTACCCAGCGCTGCTCCTGACGGAACAACTGGTACACCAGAGGTTCGTCCAATCAGGTCCTCTCGTACTATGATCAGCTCCCCTCAAATTTCCTTCACCCGCAAC
>MGVS01000020.1 GCA_001800605.1 Elusimicrobia bacterium RIFOXYD2_FULL_34_15 | reverse complement strand
ACCCCGCTTTAGCGGGACACCACTACCTTCTTCGTCTCTATCCATTCGTTTATATCTTTAATATCAAACTTCGTTAATCAACCGCACTTTACAAAAGGAATCTTCCGCATATAGACCCAATCATACAGGGTACTTTTTTTTATTCCCAAATACTCTGCTGTTTCAGTCATATTCAAAAATCTCTTTTCCATTTTTATATCGAGCCGAATAAGAACTCGGTTATATCCTTTAATTTGCAGATTTTTCTTACCTCTACCTGACAGATATTACCGTTTAGAATTTCAATATATACCTCGCCGAAAAAACTGCCTTCCCTGATTTTTCTGATATATCTCATACAAACACCCACTGGGATGATTTCTCCGTTTTTTCTTTCTGCTATAGGAAAAAATTTTTCTATTTTTTCAAAACAAACAATATCGCTGTTAAACAGTTTCAGATGAAACTCGCCTGTATAGTTAGTGCTGCAGACCTGCATTAACAAGTCCTCGAAATTCTTCATTTGATTTTTGTTTTATACTCTCATTGATGTTAACGCTACAATACCCGGTTGTCAAATTGCTATTTTCAATATTTTTAGCAAAAATCACTCACAGTTGACAAATTACCGTCTCAAAACCCCATTTTGTTTTGAAAAGTATAATTTTATGCTTGTACAAAAATATTTGACAAGATTTTTTCTTCAAACAGTTATTTCTCGTAAATTGAATATTTCGCATAATTAACCTGCTCCCGATTTTTCGGAATGTCCCTAATATATATAACCCCAAAAAACATCAAAGCGGTTCCCGATTTTCCTTATTTCAAAAAAGTTTTTCATATCCCAATTCTCTCGTTTTGTTAAAAAAAAAGACATAAGGTATACACACTTTTACATGTGCACACTTTATGTCTCGGGTATTCCCCGCAAACACGATATTACGCTAAAATTTCACAATGATCCGAACCACTGAACTAACTATATCAAATTATTTTTCTTTTGTCAAGTATTTTCAGTAAAACTTTCCAGCGTTATTATGTGCCTATTTTACTTTTCACCCAATCAAAAAATCTTGTTGTCAATTTAATAAGTGTTTCCGCTTCGTTTTCAAGGAAGTCCCTGTCTTCGTATTCTACTAAATTTTTCTTTGATAATATATTTGCAAGCGTTTTACTTTTTTGTTTAATATCCTGTATATTGGAAACAGTTGACAGTAAATCCGCTGCATCGCTGTGGTCGTCGCCCGAAGACCTCAATCCCAAGTGAAAGACTAATACAGCATCGCAAGCAGAAATTGCACAATGAATGGCATTAAGACCGACGGCATTCCATCGCTTTTCATTTTTTGCTTCCAACATTGTATAATAAAACTCTTCTGCTTTTTTCAAATATACAACATACTTGGTTCTCTCAATTTTTCGCGTTGTGATTCTTTTTGCAGTCATAACAATTCCGCCAGCGGTTTTCCTAATACCAATTTCCCTGTTCTGCTTATTTCTTTTATTATTGCCAATTTGCTTTTCTTTTTTAAGTCGGCTGCGGTCAGAATATACGGCTCAATCCTGCTGTTGAATAATTTCATAGTTTTGTCGTTTACCGTATTCATGATGCGTTCGATTTCTGCTCTATCGGAATCACGCTTTATAACTATCATAATATCGATGTCGCTTAGCGGTTTTTCTTTTCTTTTTGCTACACTGCCGAATAATACAACCGAGAAAATCTTTCCTTTAAGTTTCCTGTTTATTGTTTTGACCAATATTGTATTCAGTATTTTCGGAATTGATTTTTCTTTTTCAAATAATTCCGACAGAATATTTTTTACTATGTAATTGGAGTCGTTCAACCGATAAATATGGGTAACCCCGGTACTTTTCAACAGAAGGATCCTTTCAGAGTGCAAATCTTGTAATGCTTTATGGCAAGTTGCAGGACTTATATTTATTTCCTTCGCTATCTGTCTGCCGCTCCATTCCGCACGAGTATTAAATAAAAACCTGATAATTTTAATTTTTGTTTCCTGATTTAAAATCTTATCCAACGGTTCGTGAATCCTCATAAATTTGTCCTTCCTGTGTTTAATAATTAAAACATATGTTTAGAAATCTAAACATAGTATATAATAAATTTACTTTTTGTCAATGGATATTTTAAAAAAAACTGTCCATTCTGATAACCGGCAAGTTTAATTCACGATGCTGTTCCCTTCATCCTCTTCCTCATCCGGATACTGTTCGGGCGAGGAACCGATTTTTTGTAAAAGCAGCGGGTATTTTTTGTTTGAGGCGGCGGACGATTTTTCTTCACGGATAAGTTCAACTATAAACTTCCATTCGTCGCCGTAGTCAAACAAAAACAACAATTTTTTATCTTCAAAAAACGCTTCCTGTAATTTCGTTTTCTTTACGCCTTTGGTGGCGGGGTTACATTTCTCGCCCACATCTTTGAATAATTCGTATTGTCTTTCTGCGTGATACCAGTTGCTGACATTGTTAAAAAATCCAAAGCAATGGTCAAAGTCAAAATCAAAAGATTCAATGAGCGCTTCCGCAAAATTATAAAGCGTTTGCGTTTCCAACAGAGCAAGTTCCCGGAATACGGAAGAATCGCCGAACAGCGATACCTTAAAAACAAATATTTTCTCCCCGGCTGCCGCAGATTTCCTTTTCATATGTCGTTCCAACAATTCAGGAACAGTCCTGTTATCTTCCTCCCAAAATCATTTTTTCAAGTTTTCAGATTAGTTCTTCTAATTTTGTAACTACCTTATATTCTACATCCTCGAATTCTTTAAAGTGGGATTTTCCGCACTGTATTTTCAATTTTTCACTTCCCCGCAATTGGGTAACATCCTGTGTTGCTTTTGTCTCCGCAACAAAATATAATTTTTTCTCATTCTTGAATACCAGCGCCCAGTCCGGATTATAATTACCGATAGGTGTTTTTATCGTAAACCAATGTGGCAGTTTAAAATAAAATCCCACGTTTTCGTTCGACTCGCAGTCCTTTGCAAACTGCAGC
Organism: Elusimicrobia bacterium RIFOXYD2_FULL_34_15; assembly: GCA_001800605.1. GTDB lineage: Bacteria > Elusimicrobiota > UBA8919 > UBA8919 > UBA8919 > UBA9627. Next base: position 11,306 of record MGVS01000020.1, on the reverse strand, counting down.
TCTCTTTCAGACATTGAACTAATCTCTATATAATTTGTTAATGTTTTCTCCTGTTTTGTGACTTTATAAAGATTATTAAGATAGGTCACAATTTCATTTTCTTCAAATAGCATCATTGTATATTCTTGCCCGCCGATTTTTTCATATTTTATACCATTAACCATAAAATCATTAAGAACATTTTTTATCTCTACAACAACCATATCCAAAAACAATTGAGGATTTTTGAATACATCATTCAAACGTTCAGATTTTTTCAAAATCCTTAAAATTGTTGATCGTGTTAATTCAGTCTTACTTTGAATATAACTTAATATATCAGGAATTCCGTTTATCAAACAATCAGCATTATAAATACCTATACCAATCTGATGCCCGTCGATTCCCTCTTTAACCATATCCAAACCCGTTTTTACAGATTTGATAACCGGCTTTTTTACTTCAGACATATTTTTTATAGCGATTGAGGCGGTTTTTATCAGTTCTTCTGTATTATAATTTACTCTGTATGTCGTCTTATATTTTATTTTATTCCACAATTCAATAAAATTCGGGTCCAATGAATAATTCTTTTTTAGTTTAATTTTTACACGATCATTTTTATTTTTAACTCTACCTGTAAACTCAACACCGCAGTCGTCCTCAATTTCTTTCTGCAACTTGCCGGCAAATTCTTCATAACTCTCGTTTGCTATAACCGTCAATTTATTTATGTTTTTGTCAAACACCCTGTCTCCTGTCTGATTCACTGAAAGCCGTAAACCCCTGCCGATTTCCTGCCGTTTTTTCAATTCCGATTTGGTTTCATTCAGGGTGCATATTTGAAAAACATTCGGGTTATCCCAGCCCTCTCTTAACGCCGAATGGCTGAAAATAAATCTCAGCGGATTATTTATATCTAAAAGTTTTTCCTTATCCTTCATAATCAACTGGTAAGTGTCGTCATCTGCCTGGGTTTCGCGTCTCTCTGAGGAATCCTTTAAAATACCTTTTTTATCTTGCGCGAAATAACCGTTGTGAACCTGTTCGGTTTTGAAAGGTATAACTCCTTTATAAGCGGGCTTTGAAGAAAACTCAGCATATATTTGTTCAAACCACTCAGCAAATTTGCCTTTCACTGCATTTCCGGATTCGTCATAATGCCTGTAATTTGCAACCCTATCAATGAAAAACAGCGTTAAAACTTTTATTTCTTTTTCTTTAAGGTTTTTCTCTTTATTGAAATGCTCTTCAACGGTCTTACGTATTTGCACCTTCATTATGTCATCCTGCAAACCGCCTCTTGTTTCACCTTTATTTATCCTGTCGCCATTTGAAAGTTCAATATATCCCTCTCCGACATCAATATTATTAATAATAAACCCGTCTTTATACCTGTCCGATTTATTTGATAGTTCAAAAATGTCATCACCTACTTTCGCAGAAACGGATTTTCTTACGATGCCTTTTTCAGTATCTACGATATCAATTTTCAATTTAACATTGGTTTTTGTTTTTGTTGACTTTAGATTTTCAAGTTGAATAAAAGAACGATTAAAATCATTTTCCGCGTACACGGAATCAACCTCTATCTGCTTGACAAGCCCCATATCATATGCTTTTACAGGATTCAATTGGTAAACAAGATTATATGGATTCGTATGCGTCGCGGAATATCGCAAAGTACATAGCGGATTAAGATTTGCAACAGCATTTTTTCTTATTTCCGTCTCCATATTCTGCGGTTCGTCAACAATAACAATTGGTTTTGTTGATTGAATAAATTCTATAGGTTTCTTGCCGGTAAGTTTATCGTTTTCTTTATTAATAACATTTATATCCTTAGCAAACGAATCAATATTTATTACCAGTATCTGGATTGCATTGCTTAAAGCAAAACCTCGCAAATTGGACACCTTTGAAGAATCATAAACCTGATACGTTGCCGGTGTTTTGTCATAAAGATTTTGGAAGTGCTCAAAAGTAATTTCAAGATTTTTTAACACGCCTTCCCGGATTGCGACACTGGGAACGACTATAATAAACTTTTTAAAGCCGTATTTCTTATGCAATTCGTAAATTGTTCGCAGATAAACATAGGTCTTTCCTGTTCCTGTTTCCATTTCTACTGAAAAATTCAATCCTGCCAGTGACGCAGAAACCGGTATTTCGTTTTTCTTTTGAATGCTATTTAGATTTTCCAATATCTGCTCTTCCGACAAAACAAGATTGTTGCCTACGCCATTCTCGTTGAATTGCAAACTACCGGAGTTCTGTGAAAGCGAAAACTCATAGTCGCTCTTGCTCAACGGCTGACCTTCAAAAATATCAACTATGGATTTTATCGCATCTATTTGGAACTGCTGGTTTGGATCAAAATGTAGTTTCATAAATCAATTACTAATAATAATTAAGTTATACTTTAATCTCCCAGTGACCGCCTTTATCGGGACCTTTACGCTTGATAACTCCTTCTTTTTTCATTTTTTTAATATTCCACTCAACCCCTCTTCTTGTTAGTCCGGTTTTAACCATAAGTTCTTTCTGTGTAATTGTCGGATTATCTTTTATTAAGGTTAATATTTTCTCCACAGCTTTCTCCACAGTTTTCTCCACAGCTTTCTCCACAGCTTTCTCTGTTTGTGCTTTTACCGGAATTCTTTTTTCATCTCCAAAATATTACTATAAAACAGTGTCCCCATTATTGCATTATCCTTGCCATTTCTAATCCCGGGCAGAATTAATTAGGTGTGACCCCTTTAAAGGTTTCAATCATAAGGGGGGTGGCAATTTGCCCCCACCCTTTAGACAGTTCAGGATCGCGGCGACGCATATCTTTTAAGTATCCATTTGGCTGGGCAGAATCTGTCAATGCAGATACCACATCAACTATAACAAACCACCATTCATTTTTGTGAAGAGTTTTTCTAATTTTTCTGCCTTTAAACAACGCGATTTTTGTAGTTGTCATATTTCCTCCGATGTTTTATATATCTCATTGAAACTGATTCTGACGGTTCTGTCCTGCCCCCGTTTTAGCGGGTTCAACCTACCTGCCGTGACAGTGACTGACTCTTTTTCGCCTATATTGCCATTTCTAATCCCGGGCAGAATTAATTAGGTGTGACCCCTTTAATTCCCGCTCCAAATCGTTTTTACAGGATTCAAGAATAACAACATTCTTTGCCCAGCTAATTTCTTGCACCACTGGTGCAAGTTTTAAATTATTTACATAGTTTAAATAAAACTTACGCATACGCCATATATTATCTTTAGAAAATCCTTGTATACCAGGAAATTCCTTTTGCAAATCTTCTGCAAGTTTTTCTACCACACTTTTACCCCATCCAAACAGTTTTTGTTTTTCAATTACACCCCTGCCTATATCCCAGTAAAGAGAAATAAGTTCTTTGTTTACTGCTTTCAAGGCATCATACTGTGACCTGTAAATCCGTTCTTTTATTTCTCTTAGAAATTTACCATACTTATTGTCATTTTTAATAATATTCATTTTTTATCACCTCAGAATTCTTAATTCTGCTGATTTGGTTCAACCTACCTGCCGTGACAGTGACTGACTCTTTTTCGCCTATATTGCCATTTCTAATCCGGGCAGAATTAATTAGGTGTGACCCCTTTAATTCATAAATCAATTTACTTCTAATTTACTTCTAAAATACTAATAATTTACTAATAAATATTAAGTTAAAACCCATTTAGATTTCTTAAATGAGCCGATATTTTTTTGTCTTTATTTGCAATGTCGTCTATTAAATTATGTCTTAATCTCCCAGTGACCGCCTTTATCGGGACCTTTACGCTTGATAACTCCTTCTTTTTTCATTTTTTTAATATTCCACTCAACCCCTCTTCTTGTTAGTCCAGTTTTAACCATAAGTTCTTTCTGTGTAATTGTCGGATTATCTTTTATTAAGGTTAATATTTTCTCCACAGTTTTCTCCACAGCTTTCTCTGTTTGTGCTTTTACCGGAATTCTTTTTTCATCTCCAAAATATTACTATAAAACAGTAGTTTTTTCGTATTTTTTAATTGGGCGATGTCCCCATTATTGCATTATCCTTGCCATTTCTAATCCCGGGCAGAATTAATTAGGTGTGACCCCTTTAATTTAAAATACTAATAATTTACTAATAAAATACTAATAATTTACTAATAAATATTAAGTTAAAACCCATTTAGATTTCTTAAATGAGCCGATATTTTTAATTTTTTTGTCTTTATTTGCCATTTCATTAATTAAATTACTTATTTTTGTTCTTTTCTGCTTTTCATCTAAAATATCGGATAACTTATTGAATATTAATTTATTTACATCTTTTCTACTAGCTGAACCAAATTTATTTATAAATTCTATCACCATTTTTTTATAGTGTTCCTTATCAAAAGCACGATTCTTTATATATGTTGCTCTTTCTCCCGTAATCGCAGCAATTTTTTGGGTAACAAAAATTTTAGGATACCTGCCTTCAAGTAAACCCTGCTTTTTCAATATTTTAAATTCTGCTATTATTAATTTCTCTCCTTTTTGAACTTTGTCCAAAAGTATTATTGTTTTCAAATCCAATTCTGTATTTTTCATTAACAATCGTGTATAATTTTCATCTAACACTTTCCCATATATCTTTACTGTAACTTCCTCGTTTATATCTAATTTATATGTCGGCAAAGGAAAATATCTTTCTCGCTGCTTTATAAACATTTTTCTTATACCGCCACCAACCGTATCGATCATATTCAAATTAACCATAGCAGTTGCGAGAAATTGATTCCTATAATATTTCGGTGGTGAATCCGTTTCAATAACCGACTCAATATTTCCCGGAATAAATTCTCCCGCATTTGTAAAAATAAGTTCTTCAGGTTTTTCAATAATAATAATCCGCGATCTTAACTCATAATCCTGATGAGCAATACAATTGTGTAATGCCTCACGAATCACATACGGTTCATATTGTGTTATTTCTATAGGGAACAAAGTGTTATCTGGCAGGTAACGGTATTTAAGATTTCTTATTTTATTGCGTACGGCATCTGTATTTAAAATAAACGGCGGCTCAAAATGTTCATAATCCTTTTCAACATTATGTTCATCTTTTAAAATCCAGCTTATTTTTGCAATACTTGGACCAATAAAATGCTCTGATTCGGGTTTTCCAAGTAAAATAATTGCTGTCCGTGTAATTTTACCTTCAATGGTAACTTTTGCTTTATTTAAAAAAGTAATATCATCCCAACTGGCAACATCAGAAGCCAAGTCTTTATTCTTTATTTTATATTCAGTTCGCGCTTTTAAAATAGCGTTAACATCCAAATCATTCAACGATGCCCCTTCGCATATTTCCACTGACCAATCACTTTTAAATTCATTCCTTATCTGTTCTATTTCTTGTATATTTAACGGTGAAAGTGAATTTCCATCCCTACCATAATAATGTCCTTCCCATGCAACCGGAATTCCTTTTGGTGCTGCCGGAACCTGAAACAGTAAAACTCTTTTTCCGGATATGTGCAACTCGTATATTCCAATGAATGTAATACGACTTGTTGTTTTTTCTGCAATTTCATGTTTTAAATTTTCTAATTCTGATTTACTGATTCTATAACTTGTCCCTACAATATTTCTTAATTTATCAGAAACACCAAAAATCAACCAGCCCTCTGACACATTTTCCAAGTTCGCTTCATTGCTTAAAGCCGAAAAATATTTACCCAATTTTCCAAAATCAAAATCTTTCTTTGCTTCTTTGAATTCCACCCATTCCGTTTCTATGTGCATTTTTTGTAGTTCTTCAAATTTCTTTTTTATCTGTTCTGTATTCATTTTTCATTACCTCAAAAACTTTTCTGTTGATTCAAAATGTAGTTTCATATTTTTATATTTTATCAATGGATTTCATAGACAAACTACTACCCCACAAATCTTTTCTCATTGCTATAGCAACTTTTCTAAAACTTTCGTTGGAAGGAGTATCAATAAATTTACCCATTGAGATAAGGACTTCTTCTGAAGCAAAAAGTATCATGTTATTCCATTCCATAATTATCTCGTCTTTTAAATCTTTAATATTCTGAATGTATTCTCTTCCGTGTTTGTGTAACATTGACTTATTTTTTTCGAAATCCAACATAGAAAGCATAAGCATGATAATACATTTATAGCGGGTTTCTTTGAACTCTTGTTTATGCAATAATGCGGAGTTTTTCCGTTCCCATAAAATACGAAAATAATTACCTAATAATCCACCCAGTCCCAATAATGCTAATACACTTATAATATTTTCAAATGTCATAATACTCCTATATCGTCTTGAAGTCTATGCCGGCGTCTTTGAGTTGTAGGGCGGTATTGGTTTTTAATTGGTCGTTACCGGAAAAAAGCGAATCAAGACAAATGAACTTCTTTGGCTTCAGTGTTATTATCTCTTTTATTGCCTTTTCGCTTATCTTTGAAAGTGCCACAATTATCTCATTGTCAGCGACGAAAAACACATCGCAACCGTCTATTTTCTTTTCTTCTACTTTTGTGTTTAGGTCGTAGCCGGATTTGAGAAGTATTTCCCACATCATATTGGTTATTCGTGATTCGGGCTTTACTGGTTTTTCAAATGCGTCAAGCTGTTTCGGCAGGTCTTCTTCTTTTATGTCGCTTCGCCAGATTTTGAAGTTTGAGGGCTGGAGTTTAAATACTTTGAAACCGAGGTCAAGATTTAAGGTGTCATTCCCACGCAAGTGGGAATCCAGTCCTTTATTTTTAAAAAGATCATTTGGATTCCTGTTTTCACAGGAATGACCGTCTAATTTAAGACGAGATTGCTTCGTTTCACTCGCAATGACATCCTTTAACTTTATAATTACTCGGCGAATACGCTCTTTACAGATTTCAGCAATTGTTTTATAACCGGCTTTGAATGCTTCAGAATCTTCATCACATTTTTCTGGCATTTGAACACAAATAAACTTCCGATTTCCCCCATCTTCTTTATTTAAGTCCAAAACTGCATGAGCAGTAGTCCCAGAACCAGCAAAAAAATCAAGGATAATGTCTTCCTGCCTGGATCCGATTGTCGCTAAATGTTTAATTAATGCTATAGGTTTGGGAAAATCAAAGTATCTTGCTCGAAATAATTCTTCAACTTCTAAACTTGCTTCCTGATTTGTCCCGTATTCTATATTATAAAAATCATTTGAGATTTGCCCTTCGCTTTCATGCAAATATATTTTACCATAGGGTTGTTCATCTCCGCCTTGTGTCCAATAGATCTCATCGCTTTTTATCATATCATTCATTTTCACTTGTTTTACCATCCATGGTCCATATAGAATTTTACCTGAAGGTGTTTTAATCTCATATTTATGACGTCCTCTAGTTTTATCTAGTAATATCGCTCTTCTAAAATCACCATTTTTATCAGAATAGCGATATTCTTTTTTTGCTCTTTTAGTTAATTTCATTTTATATAAACCTGGCACATCATCATTTCTTTTAAAAATTAAAATATACTCTTTAACTTTTGCGAACTCACCAATGTTTGGTTGATTATCTGTTCTACGCCATGCAATTTGACTCACAAAATTCTCTTCGCCGAAGATTTCGTTCATTAGTAACCGCAGGTTGTGAACTTCGTTGTCGTCTATTGATACAAATATCACGCCGTCTTCACGCAATAGATTCCGTGCTAAAAACAGGCGCGGATACATCATTGAAAGCCAATTACTATGGAAGTGTCCGCTCTCTTTGTTGTTTTTTCTGAAAAGTCCTTCTTTTGTAAGCAGTCCTTCTTCGTCTTTATCGCCAATCCGTTTTAGATATTCGCCTTTTGATTCTTGAAATCTGTCGGGATAGATAAAACTATCGTTGCCGGTGTTATATGGCGGGTCAATATAAATCATCTTTATTTTGTTGTAGTATGCTTTTTGTAAAACCTTTAAAACTTCAAGGTTTTCACCTTCTATGAAAATGTTGCCGGTCTTGTCAAATTCAACCGATTCCTTTTCCGCAGGTACAAGCGTTGCCGTTGTTGTTTCCTGCAATACTTTAAATGCGTCCGTCTTACCCGCCCAGTTTAATACATATCTTTCGCCTTCGGTTACAACCACTTCACCGAGAGTAAGATGTAACTGATGCAAGTCAATTTTGCCCTCGGTAAATATCTCAGGTAATACTTCTTTCAGTTTCTCAATTTTTTCCTGCTTTATATCTTTTGATTTTCCATCCATTTTCATCTCCAATCCCCGTTTTCACGAGGACAAGTTTTGGTAATTATTTTTTTAATGTTTCAACTGTATGCCGAGTTTTTTGTATATGTCGTGTTTTATCTGGTTCATGATAGATTCCACGCCACTTAATGATTTTAAAAAATCGTCCGAGCCAGGTTTACTTGCTTCTTCCGGCTTTCTTTCCAGTAAGTCCAATATACCCTGCATCATTGCATCAGATTCCATCAGGTTTCTCATTAAATCCCGCGGAAGTTTAGCGGGGTCAATGTTCATTTTGTCAAGTTCGCGAATAAACTTAATGTTGGAAACCAACATATCAAGACATTTTTTTCTAAGTGTTAATAGTTCTGCTGATGTTTTTCGCTTGCCTTCTGTATGTTCGACAGTCAATGAATTCCATAAAGACAAATAGCACTCCAGAAATGTTTTGTATTCATCTTCATCGCGAAAAGCATTGTGTTCGGGTAGAACCACGTCCAGCAATTCTTTATATCCACCGATTTGCCCCGATTCTATTTTATCCCTGAATAGTGACTTTATTAAGAAAGGGTCGAGTGATAGACCCATTTCATGCAGGATTTTGTTAAATTCTCTGTCACCCGGATACTGATCTAATTTTACTTTTTTGCGACTCTTTTTTCCTCCGGAGAATTGTTTTTCTTTTCTTTCCTCTAATTTCCGCATCGTCTTCTGAAGCATATCTTCCCAGCAATTTTCAAATTCTTCATCGCTGATATTTAAAATACTTTTATTCTTTTTCATTTTAGTTATTATACGAGAAACAATATTTCAGCACTTTCCAATGTCCCCACCACAAGACATTGGCGGGCAAGCGTCTTTGTCGGGACCGATGTGGCGAAGATAACTATTATCTAATACTTTTCGCCAGGCGGGGCATCTGTTCAACCATATAAAGCGGGATAGAAAGTATTTTGTCAAAATAAGATAACTTGTCTTGTGAAAAACGGATCCCGAATTTTGATTTTTTTTCCTCAATAAACATTCTTAATGATTTAAGTTTACCTTCTTTGCCTGATTTCACTTCAACAGGCAGAATATCCGAATCGATATTAATGACATAATCAACTTCTGCCATGCTGCTTTTCTTTTCTCTTGCCCAAAAATAAAGGTTGCCCTGCTGGTGTTTATCGGAATATGCCACAAGTTCCTGCCCGATAAATTGTTCGGCAACGGCACCTGCATTTATCTTCATAAAATCTTGTTCAATGCTTAATTGTCCCTGTAAGCCGCACAAATTTTGCATCAACCCGATGTCAAGAAAATTCAATTTTAATTTCTGTTCGTCTATTTGAGACCCAATCGGCAGTCCGGATGCCTTCGTCAGATATATCGGTTTAACTATTCCGGCAAGCGACAGAAGGTTTAAAGCATTTTTTAAATCTCTCGAGCGGGTTTCGGGGTCAATGTTTGAAAATTTTATTCTTTGCCCTATCAAACGGGGCGCGGTATCAAAAACTTTCTGCAGGTATTTGTGCTGATAAATTTTGGCATATTTTCCGAAATCACTTCTATACGTCTGCAATATCCCCGTCTGGATTCTTTGGCAATTCGTCATGTCATTGCTTGATAAATATTCCTTAAGCACTGCAGGCATTCCCCCGACGATGAGATATATGCGAAGTAACTCAAGAAGTTTTTTATGAATAGTATCATCTATTGGAGCGGTTAATTTAACTTCTGAAAGATATTGACTCAAGTTCTGGTTGCCGGTGGCATCAAGATATTCCGAAAATGATAACGGCTCCAAATATAAAAAGTAAATTCTGCCGACAGGCATTTTAAAGTCGTCGCTGTTTAAGGCAAATTCAAGAAGTGAACCGGCGGATATAACGGCAAGTTTTGGCATTTTCTCTTTGAAATAGCGGAGAGACATTATTGCCTGCGGACATTCTTGTATTTCGTCAAAAAATAAAAGGGTATCGCTTTCTTCAATCTGCACTCCAAGTATCAGCCGGAGTTTGTTGATGATTTCAGATGGGTTAAGAGATTGGAAAACTTCCTTCAACTGCGGTTGAAATTCAAAATTAACCACGACAATATTTTGGAAATGGGTTTTTCCAAAATTTTCAACAAGATAACTTTTACCTACCTGCCTGGCGCCGCGTATTATTAACGGATACCGGTCTTCTTGCGATTTCCACAAAATCAGTTCTTTTTCGATGGCTCTACGCATTATTATCACCCCATGGCTACGGTTTGGCTAAATTACGGGGTTATTATAGCACTAATTTGGCTAATATACAATGTTATGCTGTAATTTTAAAAGATTTAATAAATTCTTCATTATTAGTTTTTTAGCCATTCTATTATTATATTGTACAAATTATCGGCAATAAGTCAAGTATTTTGCCGATAATTTGAATTATAGGAACATTACAGATGTCCTTTCTAAAATGCTTAGAAATTCCTCTTTATTTTTATGCAGCATTTTCAATAACCTACCATCTCTTGTTTATTTTTCCTTTTCTTGTTTTTGTGTTGTACAAAGTAGTTAAAGATGTGTTTTTTACGGTGTTCCGTAAAGCGACCAGCCGATTTTCACTTATCCCGTTTTTTTCTAAAACAAATCCGATTCTTTTTCTCCTTGAAACATTCGGATACTTTGAAGCATATTTTATAAGTTTTGATATGTCTATTTTATTTCTTGCCTGCTGAATTCCGGGGAATTCTAATTACTTTCTTTAAATCCTCAACTGTTGCCGGTCTGGGCGTTAATTCATCCATTGTTTTTTATTTCTTTTTGTCTTTCAACAATCCCTTTAATTATAAACTTTTCCCAATGTTCATTAGCTTCTTCATGGGTTTTATAATGGTAAATGCCTTTGGGAATATAAAGTTTTGATTTAAAAAATTTATTCGTAGAATCGCTAAACGCACAACCTCTTTTGAGGTTTTCAGCTGTTGCATGAAATGTTATTTCAGGTTCTTTATATTTACCCACTATTTTCTTCATAATTTAAATTATTATCTTAGGGCTTACTGAAAAATGCTAATAAAAACGAAATGACGACGGTAATTATATACAAATTTCTGCAAAAATATGATTAAAAATGCACGAATTTTACACA
>MGVS01000019.1 GCA_001800605.1 Elusimicrobia bacterium RIFOXYD2_FULL_34_15 | reverse complement strand
TTTGTAAATGATCCTTTGTCATTAAATAGATATGTATATTGTAAAAACAATCCTGTGATGTATATAGATCCAGAGGGGTTGAGTTGGTATGGTGATTTAAGTGTTGTAAGTGAGTATGTGACAGAAAATGTAACAAATTATATTAATAAGTTTCAGCGTGCAGAAGAAATAGGAATTCAAGTGAGAGAAGGGGCATTTGACATTGGATTAAGTGGTTCTTGGATGGGACCACAGGATGCATGGAGACACGCAGAATGGAATAGAAGAATGACAGAAGAATTGGGACTAAGCATAGCAATTATAACAAGCTATGGATATGAATTAAAAACAATATTAGAGACATTTGAAAATCAAAAACCAATACAAAATATATTAATGGATTTACATAATAATCGTGAAGGTAGACGAATTGCCGGTACAACTGCAACAGCAAATGATTTATTGAAAGGTAATCAATTAAGGACTATAAATCCACCATGTGGTGGAAAAGGAGGAACGTATTGATATGGGTAAAGAAAACATTTTGAAAACTATTAAAAGATTATTTTTGGTTTTCTTCATTTTGTTTTTTATTTTTATTCTAATAATTATTTTTTATAAACCAAAAACAACATTGCATTTAACGGGAGGTAACCAATCTGTTAATGCAGAGATTTATATTGATGATGAAAAAGTAGGAATTTTAAAACCACATTATAATCCTAATTTAAAAAAATATTTTGGAATTGCAGATATAAAAGTAGAAAAAGGAAAACACAAACTGACAATTATTAATAAAAATAATAAAAAATTGGAAATTGAGTATGAAACTATGGGTGAAAATTTTATAAATATTGATTTTGAAAATATGAATATTAAATACTAAAGAATATATAGGATGTAGTTAGGATAATACGATATCAAAAGCCATTATAGATTAAAGACGTTTATAGGAATAAATAAAATTAATTACAATGATAAAAGATAATTATTTATTATTATATGGGCAAAGCGACAAACTACGAATACGACAAACTCGGAATAGAGGGACGGAGTTAGATAGTTAGATATTGGGAATAGTAAAATAATGCAATACGAATACGATTATGAGAATCGTCTTGTTAAGGTTGTATATCCCGGTGGTAGTTATGAGAAGTATATATATTCACCTGTAGGGAAACGACTGGCGATAGAGAGATATGATGCAAATGAAGCAACGCCAGAAGATATACGGTATTTTGTATATGATGCGTTGAGATGTAATAATGTGTATGAATTCTCAACGTCGACGGGGATTATAAACAGGTATATTTATATAAATCCAGGTAATGAGTTAGTAGCAAAAATCTCTACGCTATCCGCTAACCTCTTATCCCTGTCATATTATCACAGTGATGCTTTAGGTAGTGTAAGTATGATAACAGATGCAAACGGTAATGTTAACAATACTTATAACTATGAACCTTTCGGGAATATATTAAGCAGTACAGGTAAAGGTGATGCATATAAGTTTATTGGTACAATATATGGAGTTGAAGATGATGGTATGAGCGGTTTGTATCATATGAACAACAGATATTATGATGCGAGTACTGGACGGTTTGTAAGTAGGGATATTGTTAGGGGATATGTTTCAGATCCACTGTCTTTGAATAGATATGTATATTGTAAAAACAATCCTGTGATGTATATAGATCCCGAGGGGTTGAGTTGGTATGGTGATTTAAGTGTTGTAAGTGAGTATGTGACAGAAAATGTAAATACTTTTTATAATAACTTGAAACAGGCAAATGAAATGTATAAAAAAATTCTAGTTACTGCTCAGGAAACAGGGTTGGAAGGTTCTTGGATGGGACCCCAAGATGCATGGCGTCATGCAGAATGGAGTAGAGAAGTAACTGAAAAATTAGGTTTAAATATTGCAATTATTGGTGGTTATGGACACGAATTATTTGATCCTATTTCGGTATGGTCAACACTAACATCCGAAAAACCTATACAAAATTTGTTAATGGATTTACACAATAATCGTGAAGGTAGACGAACTGCTGGTACAACTACAACAGTAGATGACTTATTGAAAGGTGGCCAATTAAGGACTATAAATCCACCATGTGGTGGAAAAGGAGGTACGTATTAATATGTCTTTGAAAATAATAAAGCGAATAATTATTACATTGTTCATAATAGTTTTATTTTTTATAGTTTTTTTAAAAATTGTTTCTCCATTTTCAGTACTTGAATTAAGTGGTGATGAAAAATCTGTTTATGCAGAAATTTATATAAATGGTAAAAAGAAAAGCATTTTTGAAAAGCATGTAGATATTGATACTAAAAAAATATTTGGTTATGCGAAAATTAATGTTCAGGGTAAAAAAATAAAATTAAAAGTTATAAATGTAGATAATAAAATATTAGAGAAATATATTGATATAAAGGGAGAAAATTATATATATGTTGATTTTAAAAATATGGTTATAAAAAATTGACATTTTTAATTTAAATAATATGAATCATTATGACCAATATGGCAATAAGATAAGAGTTGTAAATGTTTTAGGCAACGAAAATCAATTTACCTATGATATATTAGGTAGATTAATAATTATAAAAGATGCATTAGGTAGAACTACCAACAATACTTATGATGACAGAGATAGAATAATCAAAATTACATATCCTAATAATAGTTATGAGAAGTATATATATAGTCCAGTAGGGAAAAGGTTGGCTATAGAGAGATATGATGCAAATGAAGCAACGCCAGAAGATATAAGATACTTTGTATATGATGCGTTGAGATGTAATAATGTGTATGAATTCTCAACGTCGACGGGGATTATAAACAGGTATATTTATATAAATCCTGGTAATGAATTGGTAGCAAAAATCTCTACGCTATCCGCTAACCTCTTATCCCTGTCGTATTATCACAGTGATGCACTTGGCAGTGTAAGTATGGTAACAGATGGTAATGGTAATGGTAATGTTAACAATACTTATAACTATGAACCTTTCGGGAATATATTAAGCAGTACTGGTAAAGGTGATGCATATAAGTTTATTGGTACAATATATGGAGTTGAAAATGATGGTATGTCTGGTTTGTATCATATGAACAACAGATATTATGATGCGAGTACTGGACGGTTTATAAGTAGGGATATTGTACGTGGTTTTGTAAATGATCCTTTGTCATTAAATAGATATGTATATTGTAAGAATAATCCGATTAACTTCATTGATCCCGAGGGGTTGTGGTCATTTACTACTGATATTGGAATTACTATATTAGGTAATACTTATTCTGTATCTTTTGAAGGAGATACGGTTTCTCGTCAGACTACTATAGATTTTTCTCATAGTTATGATTTTACTACTCTAATAGGTGGTGGTGTTGGATATAGTGTAAATAAATCTGAAGTTGGAAATATTGCAAGAATTGGTTTAGGTATTCATAAATATGCTTCTGTTGAAATAGGATTTTATAGTGAAGGATTTTCTGGTGTATCTGCAACAATTGGTTATGCTTTTGGTATTCCCGGAGTAACAGTTGGCTTAACAGAAAGAGAAGAGGAAAAAAACAAAAATTGTGAAGGAGGAAAAAAGGAATGAATTATATTAAAGAATATGTCAAGTTTAATTCTATAATGTGGAAAGTATTTTTAAAGGAAAAGAAATTATTAATTCCAATGTTAATTGCTTTAAGTATTCTCTTAATATTCAATAATTATTTTAAGTATTCTTCAATATTAGCAATAGTTATATTATTTATTTTTGCAATATTTATTTGGATATTTTTAGTGCGAAAATCTTTAATAGAATATAAAAAGAATATGAATTTTAATTCAAAAGTATATAGAGATTTTAAATATAGTTGGATATTTTTTATTTTTGTATTTTTAATGATATTATTATCAAAAATATTTGGAAGAATTCAATTTTAATTAGAAAATGGGGACGTAGTCAGATAATATGATATTAAAACACCCGAACAATCATGGTGAAGATGGGGACGTGGGGACGTAGTTAGATAGTTAGATATTGGGAACAATAAACAAATGCAATACGAATACGATTATGAGAATCGTCTTACAAAGGTTGTATATCACGGTGGTAGTTATGAGAAATATATATATAGTCCTGTGGGGAAACGACTGGCTATAGAGAGGTATGGTGCTAAAGTAAATATTATGAGGTATTATGATTAGAAATATTAATGATGTTTTTATACGAATAAAATATTTTATAATTGTTATTGTAATGATTACTTTTTGTATCGTACGCACATATGCAAATAATAACTTAATAACTGAACTTATTTCCGATCCCTTTAGTAATATTTATGTTACATTTTCTGATATCTCAGTATATAATTTAGATACAAATGAATGGATAAAAACAAATGCAAATCCGAGGTCTGTTGATTTAAAAGTGTTGAGTGACAGTAGTGTTGTTGACGTAGTTGGAGTTAATAGTATCAAATTTGGCAACTATTCAAAGGTAAGATATATAATACAGGATGTTATCGGCAAGCTGAAGAATAGCGACCAACAGATAGTTCTTGAAATTCCGAACAATATAAAAGAAATTAATTATAATTTTACTGTTTCGCAAGATGAATTGGTATTTTTGAAAGCAAAGTTTGATGTATATAATTCGATAAAAAATACTGTGTTTGGATATGAATTTGTTCCTTCAATAATTGAAATAACAAAAGAAATACATTCATTTGATTTACAAATAAATCCTGCTGAATTAACTGCAAAATTAGGTGATAAAGTTAGTTATGCCGTAACGATTTTTAATAAAGGAACTATGGAAGATATATATAAATTAAATTTGATTTCTGATATTCCTTCAGAGTGGATTGGTTTACCTGATACAGTTGTGGTACCTGCCGGCTCAACAAAGAATATTATATTTGAAATTGATATACCAGAAACATTTACAGAAAGTATTACATACCCAATTACTTTACAAGCAAGTATTATTTATCCATTTATATATGAGTTTCCTGTTGGATTTTCTTCATATGCTGCAAAACATAATGTTAGTTTAATTATTAATGAATCTCCTGTGATTGACGATTCTGTAGGGACTTGGCATTTTGACGAATGTAGCGGAATAGTGGCTGAAGATACTTCTAATAATAATAATGGTACATTAGTTAATAATCCTGTTAGAGTTAATGGAATAATAGGGAAAGCGTTAGAATTTGACGGGACAAATAAATATGTAAGTATATCAGATAATAATAGTTTGGATATAACCAACGCAATAACACTTGAAGCATGGGTAAAGAGTGATAGAATAACACAGGATAACGGACCAACAAGAAGAATTATAGATAAAGGAGTATATATATTAGCAGCAAGTGATAAAGCATATTTCAAAATATATGTAAATTGTGTATCTAAATCGGTAGAAAAAAGTTGGACATGTTCTGACACAGGGGTATGGCATCATCTTGTTGGGACATACGATTCTGCAGGTGGATGTAATAATATGAAATTGTATCAGGATGGTGTATTGATGGCACAGACAACCGTAACAGGAAAAATAGATACAAATTCATCTATATTAAATATAGGCAGGCAGGGTCCAACTACAGGTAGATTTGACGGCATAATAGATGAAGTGAAAATATATAACCGTGCATTAACAGCAGAAGAAGTAGTGGAACATTATCAAAGTACACTATCAGATAATACACCGCCAAAGAGTCAATTACAAGTAGTAGGTAGTAAGTACCAAGTAGGAAATAAAATATACATAAGTACTAACTCAAAAATAACAATAATAGCAGAAGATGATCTATCAATAAACGGTGTAGTATCTGGAGTAAAGGAAATATATTATTCAATAGATAGCACCAGCACATATTCTCTTTATTCTTCTACTCCGCCAGCCGGCGGATTACCTATCTACCCGTCTTTAGGTACATACACAATCCGGTACTATGCAATTGACCAATCAGATAATACAGAAAAACTAAACACTATGATGATTGTTGTAACGACAGTTACAATACAAGATATAGAAATAAAAATAGGAGAACCTAAATACGAAGCATTTGGTAGGACGATAATATCACCAAAAACACCGTTAACACTTGTAACAGAAGGTGTGAAAACGCAAGATATTGAATATAGAATAAATTCTTCGACAAGCTCAGGACAAGATGGCTGGAATATATACATTACAACATTTACTCTACCTGAAGGTGTGAATACGATTGAATATAGGAATATAAATAATATAAAAGAAGCAAAAGTAAGTACGTTTACAGTAACATATATATCCGAATATGCGGCGTATGGAAAGTGGGGGATAGCGTTGTATGATACAGCACAAATTTATGGGGATGTAAAAAGTTATCTGAATGTAAAGTTATATAACGAATCAAAAATAATTGGCAATGCTGAAGGTAAGCCAGTAAATTTATGTGGTTGTAGTAAAGTAACAGGAAATATAATTTATAGTACTGTAACAATAAATTCAAATATAATTGATTTGAGTGCGATAGAGTCCGAAGTAGCTAACAATAATGATAATTTCAAAATACCGTTAACTATCGCAGGTAATCAAGCGCTTGTAAATGGAGTACTCACAATAAACAGTAATGATACCCTAACCATATCCACAGGGACGTATTATTTCAATGGGATAAAGCTATCAGCGAACTCAAAACTATACTTCAAAGGCAGGATACGCATATACTCCAAAGGCAAAATAAGTATACCAGACGAGAGCGAAGTTCACAGCAACGGTAGTCCAAACAACTTGATAATATACTGTAATACCAGTCAGGCGGTACATTTAAATGGCAGTGGAGAACTCCAAGGAATAGTATATGCACCTACCAGTGACATAGCAGTATGTGGAACAAACATAACTGTATGCAACGTATTTGGGAAGAGTGTGTATATGAATGGAGCGAACAAGATAGTAGGAGTAAAATACGATGGTCAGCCATCACAGCTATTAGCATCATCAAAACGATTAGCGCCATCGGATGTTTTTGTAAAAGGTGAGGTATACGCGTATCCGAACCCGGCAAAGAACGGCTATCAGCCGACTATACATATGGAATGTGGTATAGCCGACTATGTAGAAATATATATATACAACATAGCAGGTGAATTGGTACAAAGCGATAAAATATACACACAACCTATAATAAAGAACAATAAATATGCCTACGAATACATGTGGGATGTATCTAATAAGGCATCTGGTATATATCTATATTTAGTCAGAGCGCATAAAGACGGAGAAAAGACGATTAAAGTACTTAAAAAAGTGGCTATTATTAAATGAAAGCCAAGGAACTAATATAATTTTAAAATTATGAAATTTATAAAGTTGTGGTTGCCGGTGTTTATTTGGTGTTATCTGATATTTTATTTATCCGATATTCCCGGTTTGGATACAGGATTAGGTATCTATGATTTATTACTCAGGAAAGCTGCGCATATAGTTGAATATTTTATTCTGACACTACTTTTGTATAGGGCTTTCAGGAAATCATTTTTTCTATCATTTACCGCTATTATTTTCTGGTCATCATTTCTTTCTCTTCTTTATGCTGTAAGTGATGAATTCCATCAGTCATTTATTCCTAACCGTGATGGTAATTTTGGCGATGTTTTAATTGATGCAATAGGTATTTTATTAGTGGTTTTTATTTATTTGAAAAAAGGTGAAAGACCATGATGAGTCGAGTTATAAACACAAGGTATAAGGTCATAATAAATGCAATTATTTTTGCTGCTTTACTTTTCGCCGGTTGTGGTATAAACTATCAGTTCAAGAAAGCGGAAAAGCTGCTTCAGAACGGGAAATTTATTGAGGCAATAGATAAATATCAATCAATAATTGATAAATATCCAGAAAATTCCAGAATCTCGGAAGTGATGTTTATTATCGGGCGGATATATCAGCAAAATATAGAGAATGATAAAGAGGCAAAAGTATATTATAAAAGGGTGATGAACAGTTTTCCTGAAACTGAATGGGCTAAGGATGCAAGAAAAGCGTGGCTTGAAATAGTTGATTATTTTCCATTAACAAAAAAATCAGAATGGATTGAAGTGGATTCGGATACTTTAGGCAGATATATGTTGGCAAATAATCGGATTATTGCTGTTAAGGATAGCGTCTATCAAATAGAAAGGACTCTTTATACAAAAGGCAGATATGTGCAAGGTTTTACAAAATATTATAAAAAAACCAAAGACGGCGTATACGAAACAAATAGTAAAGGGATTATAATTGCAAATGTGTTTTTATTTCCGCTTGAAATTAATAAGGAATGGACTATCGGGAAAATAAGGTATACAGTTTTGTCAAAAAAAGAAAATGTCAAAGTTTTAGCAGGTGAATTTAATGATTGTTTGAAAATTAAAAAACAGTTAATCAGGTCTGATTCATGGTCATATGAATACTATGCCCCTGAAATAGGGAAAATACTTACTACCCAATCATCCGGTTTTTTGGAAAAAAGGATTACTGAATTAAAAAAGTATGATATTCCGGCAGAAAACAATTAAAAATATAAAATGAAAAAACTTGTCCCGATAATGTTGTGGGATTAAAAATTGAGGTAATATACCTTTTTTCCGCCATCAAGTCGTAGGCGGGTCCGCTAAAGCATTAGTATCGGAAACTTTTAACTTGTATTACTACTATGTCTAAAAATAAACTACTTTCCATACAAGAAAATCTATTGCAAGTCAATACTGAACAGAAGAAAGCGATTACGCATAATAAAGGACCGCTTCTGATTGTAGCAGGCGCCGGAACAGGTAAGACCACCGTAATAGCCCACAGAATCGCACATCTAATTTCGGATAAAAAAGCGAAACCCGACGAAATACTGGCGCTTACGTTTACCGAAAAAGCCGCGGCAGAAATGCAGGAACGGGTAGATATGTTGGTTCCATATGGTTTTGCCGATGTATGGATATCCACATTT
>MGVS01000018.1 GCA_001800605.1 Elusimicrobia bacterium RIFOXYD2_FULL_34_15 | reverse complement strand
GCTTATTGCGATTCCACAATCACAAAGAGAGGCCTCGTTGGCGTTAGGCGCGTCACATTGGGAAACAATTAAAAGAATTGTTATACCAACCGCCCTTCCCGGTATACTTACCGGAGTAATTCTAAGTGTAGGCAGAGTTGCAGGCGAGACAGCGCCCATTCTTTTTACTGCTGCTACATTTTATAAACGCGGTAATCCAAAATCGGTATTTTCCGAAGTTATGGCATTGCCATATCATATCTATGCATTAATGACGGAAGGTACGCATCCCGAACAGCAAACTGCAGTAGCATATGGTTGTGCGCTTATTCTTTTGTTTTTGGTTTTAATAATTTCGGCAATTGCAATTTACATCAGGCAAAAGCAAAGGAGCATTTATGAACATTAATGACTGTTTTAACTGTAGAATCAGAGTTGAAAATGTAAATTTTTATTATGCTAAATCGCAAGCTCTGAAAAATATTAATTTGGATATGTTTAATAATAACGCAACAGCAATAATCGGTCCTTCCGGTTGTGGCAAGTCCACGTTCATTCGTTTATTAAATCGTATGAACGAACTAATTCCCAATACTAATCTTGAAGGTAAAATACTTCTTGACGGTAAAGATATTAATGCTATAGATACGGATGTGGTTGAAATAAGACAATTAGTAGGTATGGTTTTTCAAAAACCAAATCCATTCCCTAAAAGTATTTATAATAATTTAAGTTATGGTCTTGAAGTAAAGGGTATAAAAGATAAACATTTGATTGAAAAAAGAATAATAGAATCATTGAAAAAATCTGTTTTATGGGATGAGGTAAAAGATAGATTACACGATAATGCGTTACGGCTTTCCGGGGGGCAGCAGCAGCGTCTCTGCATAGCAAGATGTCTTGCAGTTGAACCGGAGGTTATACTATTTGATGAGCCCTGTGCAAGTTTGGACCCTATATCTACTGCAAAAATTGAAGAACTCATCGTTGAATTGAAAAAAAATTATACAATTGTAATCGTTACCCATAATATGCAACAGGCAGCAAGGGTTTCAGATTTTACCGCTTTCTTTTTACTTGGCGAATTAATTGAATTTGGGACAACTGAAAAAATATTTACAAGTCCAAAAAACAAGAAGACAGAAGAATATTTAACCGGCAGATTTGGTTAAAGAAACGATATATCATACTCTTTGGAGGTTTAAGATGGAACGTCATTTTGATGAAGAATTAGAACAATTGAAGGCGAAACTTTTAAAAATGGCATCATTAGTGGAGAGCATAATAGCAAAGTCTATGGAGTCGCTTGAAGAACGGAATCCGGAACTTACGGAAAAAATATGGGACGAGGAAGACTCAATCAATATGCTGGAAATAGATATAGATGAATTATGCCATAAACTTCTAGCGTTAAGGCAGCCGATGGCAATTGATTTGAGGTTCATAACATCTGCAATGAAAATAAACAATGATTTAGAAAGAATGGGAGACCTTGCGGTAAACATAGTAGGCCGTACTAAAATTATCTTGCAGTATCCGCAGCTAAAACCGTTAAACAATATTCCTCAAATGGCGATACTTGCTCAGGAAATGGTAAAAGAAAGTTTGAACGCTTTAGTTAACCGCGATTCTAAGATAGCAAGAGAGATATGCAAAAAAGACAACAAAGTTGATGACATAAATGACGAACTGTTTAGAGAACTCTTAACATACATGATGCAGAACCCGAAAAATATCGAAGCCGCATTAGATTTGATACTTGTAGCAAGGAATATAGAACGGATTGCCGATCATGCCACTAATATAGCTGAAGACGTGATATATTTAGTAGAAGGTAAAACGATTAAACACCACATTGAGGAGCGAAAGGGCATCGAATAGAGAATAGCGTATAAGGGGTTAGTTCTCTAGTTCATGGAAAAGAATATATGTTAATAGAAAACATAATGAGTAGGTCGGTGCTCACAGCACAAAGAGATGCAACAATAACTGATATTTGCAAATTGATGAAAGAAAATCATATGGGCTCAGTAGTGATTCTTAATAATCAGAAACCAATGGGTATTATTACAGAAAGAGATATTGTTAATTCAGTGTCATCTATAGGTATATCTTTATTTAATCTTAAGGCATCGGATATTATGAAAAACCATTAATAACAATGTTACCAAAAAACGAAATAAAGTCACTTGCATATAAAACATTCCGCCGTGCACTACTTGCCTTAACAGAATCTTAACATTTCCTTAACACAATCTTAATATATTTATCTTAAGATAAACGTTTATATTGTAGATAATTTTCTATTGGGAGGATAAATATGAATAAAAGATTGTATGTGTACGTATTAATAATGATGTTAATTTATGCTATAGCAGGATGTTCAAGAAATTCCGGAAATGGCATTCAGGTAAAAGGTTCGGATACTATGGTCAATTTGGTTCAGGCATGGGCGGAAGAGTTCGACAAAGAAAATCCCGGCGAAAATATTTCGGTTACCGGCGGCGGATCAGGCACCGGTATTTCTTCTTTAGTTAATAACAGCTGCGATATAGTTTCTTCTTCAAGACAAATGACTGCAGAAGAGACCTCGCTTGCTGTAAAGAATGGGATAACTCCCAAAGAATATGCCGTTGCACTCGATGGAATAGTTGTTGTAGTAAATCCAAAGAATTCTGTTTATAAGCTTACAATAGATCAGCTGAAAGATATTTTTACCGGTAAAATAAAAAACTGGAAAGAAATTGGCGGTAAGGACGAAAATATAGTGCTTTTATCCAGAGAAATAAATTCAGGTACTCACGTTTTCTTCAAAGAACATGTGCTTAGAAAAGGCAATCCGAAAGGTCCGGAAGAATTTGCAAGCAGTTGCCTACTTTTGCCGTCTTCACAAGCTGTTGCCGATGAGGTTTCACAAAATTCCAACGCAATAGGATATTACGGTATGGGATATATTTCAAAAAATCAGAAAATTGTAGCAGTTGCTAAAAATGAAGGTTCTGCATATATGGAACCTTCAATAAAAACTGTTCAAAATAATACCTATCCGATTTCTAGGCCGTTATTTCTTTATACGAAAGTCGATGCAAAAGAATCTATTAAAAAGTTCATAGATTTTGCGTTTTCAAAAATAGGCCAGGAAATAGTTGAGAAAACGGATTTTGTCCCGATAGGTAGGATAAAGAAATAGTTAATGTATTAAGCGGAGCCAAAGGCGGAGTTTAATGAATAAGATTGGAAAAGTAAAAGAATTTTTTATTGAAAAACTCATTGTAATATGCGGGAGTCTTTCAATAATATTTGTAATATTGATTTTTATATTTCTTGCAAGAGAAGGGCTGACTTTTTTTAAATATGAAAGTATTAAAGATTTTATATTTGGAAGGAACTGGTATCCCCTTTCCAATCCTGCCCGGTTTGGAGTACTTCCTTTAATTTTAGGCTCTGTAATGGTTACTCTTGGTGCTATGGCGATATCTATTCCTCTCGGTGTTGCCTGTGCGTTTTACATCGCGGAAATAGTCAATCCAAAAATGAAAGATATTTTGAAAACCGGCATAGAGCTTTTAGCCGCGATACCCAGTGTTGTTATAGGTTTTGTCGGCATGGTGACATTAGTGCCAATGGTAAAGAAGATTTTTCATTTACCGACAGGTTTAACAGCACTGTCCGGTTCAATAATGCTTGCTTTCATGGCTATGCCTACAATTGTTTCTATTGCTGAAGATGCTATTACAGCTGTTCCAAAACGTTACAAGGAAGCTGCGCTTGCACTCGGTGCTACTCATTGGCAGGCGATATACAAAGTTATTTTAGTCGCTGCGGCACCAGGGATATTTGCCGCAATTATGCTCGGGATTGGTAGGGTTATCGGAGAAACAATGGCGGTTATGATGATTACGGGTAATGCCGCGGTTATCCCGCATACTTTGCTTGAGCCGGTAAGAACACTTACGGCAACTATTGCTGCTGAAATGGGCGAAGCCATAAGAGGAAGTAATCACTATTACGCCTTATATGCAGTTGGGATAATTCTGTTTATTATTACATTTGTTATAAACTTTATAGCTGATATCTTTTTACACAGAATAAAAAAATGACCCCGCAGTAGTGGGGTCATCCTGAGCCCCGATAACTCGGGGAGAAGGATCTCAAAATTTCATTTTACTAAGGAATTCACAAAATGAAAAAAAGGTTTAATCCGAAAACAAGTCAAAAAATTGCGTTTACAATATTATTGTTATCGGCACTGGTAACTATTATTCCGGTAGTTGTTATCATTATTGTCGTTATAAAAAACGGGATTAGCGCGATAAGCTGGGAGTTTTTGACATCAATGCCTAAAAACGGTATGCGCGCAGGCGGGATTTTCCCTGCGATAGTCGGTACATTTTATTTGACTATAGGTGCAACAATATTTTCACTTCCACTAGGCGTTCTTGCCGCGATATATCTTTCGGAATATGCTAAGGAAAACAGGTTTACACGGATACTTAATCTCGGTATTGTCAATCTTGCCGGAGTGCCATCTATAGTTTATGGACTTTTCGGTCTTTCATTGTTTGTAATCTATATGAAATTAGGAGTTTCAATTTTGTCGGGTTGTTTGACGTTGGCGATTATGGAACTTCCATCGATTATAACTGCGACTAAAACCGCGCTAAATAGCGTTCCAAAGCAGTTCAGGGAAGTAAGTTTGTCATTGGGTGCGACAAAATGGCAAACCATAAGATACGCTGTTCTGCCGTATGCATTACCCGGAATAATCACCGGTACGGTATTAAGTAACGCCAGAAAAACCGGCGAGACGGCGCCGATTCTTTTTACCGTAGCCGCATTCTATCTACCGCGATTGCCATCTTCGGTATTTGATCAAACCATGGCGTTGCCATATCACCTTTATGTAATTTCTACCCAGATTCCCGGTATAGAAAAAAATATTACTTACGGTACAGCGCTCGTACTGATAATTTTTACTTTGTCGTTAAATTTAGTCGGGATAATAATAAGAACCCGTTTAAGGAAACAAAAAAAATGGTGAACAATACGAAAATTACCGTTAAAAATTTCAATGCATGGTTCGATGAAAATCAGGTTGTAAAATCGTTGAATATGGAAGTGTTTTCAAATGAGATACTCGGTATAATAGGCCCGGCAAACAGCGGAAAGACGACTTTTCTGAGAACGCTCAACAGGTTAAACGATATAGAAGATAAATTCAGAATGGACGGAGAAATTTTTCTAGATAATCAGAATGTTTATAAAGATATTGATGTTAATTTGCTTAGAAAAAGGATTGGCGTGATATTTGCACTGCCGATTTCCTTGCCGATGTCTATTTATGATAATATATCTTTCGGTCCAAGGAGGCACGGAATTAAAAAAGGGCTGGATGAAATTGTTGAAAACAGTTTGAAATCCGCATATCTCTGGGATGAAGTAAAAGATCGGCTCAATGAATCTGCGTTGAATCTGTCAGGCGGGCAACAGCAGCGACTCTGTATTGCGCGCACATTGGCGGTAGAACCGGAAGTTATTTTATTTGATGAACCGTGTTCGGGGTTGGATCCGATTTCAACTGCAAAAGTAGAAGATGCGATGGATAAACTTAAACAAAAATATACTATAATATTGGTAACCAATAATGTGAAACAGGCAGCAAGAGTAAGCGACAGGACAGCATTTTTTCTTATGGGTGAACTTGTGGAAATAGATACTACCGAAAAAATATTTACTGTTCCTTCGGATAAAAGAACCGAAAATTATGTTTCCGGAAGGTTTGGATAAAAAATGAATGACATAATAGTAGAAAATCTTAACTTGTGGTATGATAAATTTCATGCTTTAGAAAACGTGAGCATGAAAATCAATGATAAAAAAATTACCGCTATAATCGGTCCATCCGGATGCGGCAAGTCCACACTGCTTAGGGTATTTAACCGGATGAACGACCTGATTGAAACAGTAAGAATGGAAGGAAAAATAATTATTGATGACGAAAATATTCTTAGTCCGGAAACAGATCTTGTTGCATTGAGAAAGAAAGTTGGGATGGTGTTCCAGCGACCGAACCCATTTCCGTTATCCGTATATAAGAATATAACTTTTGGACTGGAAATTCATGGTATCAATAGTGAAGATTCTTTTGATAATATAGTTGAAAACAGCTTGAAATCTGTTCTGTTATGGGATGATTTGAAAGACAAATTGAAAAAATCTGCTCTTGAACTAAGCCTGGAACAGCAGCAGCGTTTATGTATTGCAAGACTCGTTGCTGTAAAGCCGGAGATATTGCTGATGGATGAACCGTGCTCCGCACTGGACCCGGTTTCCACGGCCAGAATTGAAGAGTTAATGATTGAGCTTAAGAAAAATTATTCAATTGTGATTGTTACTCACAATATGCAGCAGGCAGCAAGGGTGTCAGATTTTACAGCATTTATGTATCTTGGCGAACTGATTGAATATAATGATACCAATAATATTTTTACGAGACCGGAAAAAAAACAGACGGAAGATTATCTTACCGGCAGATACGGTTAGAGAAAAGATATATCGTTTCCATTGGGGTTTATGAAAAAAAGAATTTTATTTGTATGCATAGAAAATTCATGTCGTAGTCAGATGGCAGAGGGATTAATGAGAAATATATTAAAAGAAACAGCTGAAATATTCAGTGCAGGTTCAAAACCTTCCGGAAAAGTAGATGAAACCGCAATACAAGTTATGAAAGAAATTAACATTAATATTTCAAATCAAAAATCCAAAGGATTTAATGATTTACCTTTAAAAGAATTCGACTATGTTGTTACTATGGGTTGTAGCGAAACATGTCCGTTTATACCGGCAAAGAAAACAATAGATTGGAAAATAGAAGATCCAAAAGGAAAATCAATAGATTTCTATAGAGTAGTAAGAGACACAATAAAAAGAAATATTCTTGAACTATCAAAAAAAATGGAGGAATAATATGGAAAGGCATTTTGATGAAGAATTAGAACAATTGAAGTCAAAACTTTTAAAGATGGCGTCACTGGTTGAGGTAATAATAGCAAAATCTATTAAATCGTTAGAGGAAAGGAATCCCAAATTGACAGAAAAAGTATGGGACGAGGAAGATGCGATCAACATGCTGGAAATAGATATAGATGAGCAATGCCATAAACTTCTTGCACTAAGACAGCCGATGGCAATAGATCTCAGATTTATAACTTCCGCAATGAAAATCAATAATGATTTAGAGCGGATGGGAGACCTTGCAGTAAATATAGTAGACCGTACAAAGATTATATTGCAGTATCCCCAGTTGAAACCATTAAACAACATTCCACAAATGGCGGTACTTGCCCAGGAAATGGTTAGAGAAAGCTTGAACGCTTTGGTTAACCGCGATTCTAAAATAGCAAGAGAGATATGCAAAAAAGACAATAAAGTGGATGACATAAATGACGAACTATTCCGCGAACTATTGACTTATATGATGCAAAATCCGAAAAACATTGAAGCTGCAATAGACTTAATACTTGTAGCAAGAAATATTGAGCGTATTGCGGATCATGCGACAAATATAGCCGAAGATGTTATATATCTTGTTGAAGGTAAGACAATCAAACATCATTTTGAAGAGCGAAACCTAAAACAAGAATAAAGTGTAAACCCCCTTTTTGTTGACAATCCTTCCTAAATTTAATAAAATCGACCCATTCGGCAAGCTCAGGGTAAACCCATTAGACTTCCTTCATAGGCTCCCGCC
>MGVS01000017.1:18736-23773 GCA_001800605.1 Elusimicrobia bacterium RIFOXYD2_FULL_34_15 | reverse complement strand
ATTTATGCCTGCGGGAGTTGTATGAAATCACGCGAGCAGGAGAGTTCTGCAGTATGCCCTATTTCAACTATGAAAGACATGTATGATATAGTGAAAGAAAGTGATAAAGTTGTTACATTTTAATATGAATAAAGAAATTAGATTGAAACCGATAGGGATAATATATACTCCATATAAAGATATAAAGGGTATGCCTATTCAGGGTAAATTTGAAAAAAATGTTATTGGTCGGGTTGAAGTATTTCAGAAATATCAGAAAGGGCTTAAGGATGTCAATGGTTTCTCGCATCTAATTTTGATTTATTATTTTAATAGAGCAAGAGAAGAAAATCTTATTGGGAAACCGTTTTTGGAAAAAGGAGAACGTGGAATATTTTCTATAAGAAGTCCTTTTAGGCCTAATCGTCTCGGTATTTCTATAGTTAAAATAAAAAATGTAAAAAATAATATAATAACATTTTCAGAAGTAGATATATTAGATAAAACACCATTGTTAGATATTAAACCTTATGTTACACATTATGATTCGAGAGAAAATGTTAAAAATGGTTGGATTGATAAGCATTTCGAAAAGAGTAAAATGCCGGCAAATATAATATTGGAATAGAGGGGAAAAATGATTTATCTAATTTATCTTATTACTGGTTTTTTAGCTGGTATTGTTGGTGGTCTTTTAGGTACAGGTGGTTGTGCTTTAATGATGCCGGTCATTCGGTTTGGTTTCCATTTTGACCCGGCGATTGCTGTTGGAACAACTTTAACTGCAGTGGTTTTTACTGCTGCTGCAGGAGCTTATCAACACATTAAGATGAATAATGTAGATAAAAATACATCCAAAATAGTTGGGGTGAGTGGAATTTTAGGGGTCATTATTGGTTCAATTGTTTTCGGATATATAAAAAATTATGGGCAGGTTATTGATTTGATTTTAGGTATTGCATTTTTAGTTGTTTCCGTAAGGATGATTTATGAAGGATTTTTGGGAAAGGGACCAAAAAATCCGATCGCAGAAAAACAATTACCAGGAACGAAAATCACAAAGGGTTTTCTAGGTGGAATTATTGGTTTTTTCACAGGTATTATTGGTTTAGGCGGTGGGTATGCCCTTGTCCCATCATTTATCTATTTTTTAAGTGCTCCAGTTAAATTAGCAATTGGTACCTCAATGGCTAGTTTTGTCTGGATTGCACTGGTGGGAGCAATTTTTAAAATATATCAGGGTGTTGTCAATATTCCCATAGCGATTATTTTAGGTATAGGTGCATTAATTGGAGCAATTTATGGTGCAAAATTGGTTGCAAAATTAAAGCCAAATGTTTTAAAGGCTTTATTTGGTTTTCTATTTTTATATGTTTCTTTAAAGTACATTATGATTTACTTTGGAATCCATATTTGAATTTATGAAACAGATACTTATTATAAGCGGAAAAGGCGGCACGGGAAAAACGATTTTGACCGCGTCTTTTGCTGCTATTTCAAAAAATAAGGTTATGGTTGACTGTGATGTTGATGCTGCGGACTTGCACCTTATTCTGCATCCTAATATCAAAGAACGATACGATTTTAAAAGCGGTAAAACAGCGGTTGTAAATCCTATTTTTTGCAATAAGTGCGGTAAATGCCAAGAAGTATGCCGGTTTGATGCCATTTCAGATGCTTTTTTAATAGATTCCATATCTTGCGAAGGGTGCGGATTGTGTGCACAAGTATGCCAGAGCAATGCAATAATTATGAAAGAAAATCTTTCCGGGGAATGGTATGTTTCGGATACGGAATACGGTCCGTTGGTACATGCAAAACTTGGCATAGCCGAGGAAAACTCCGGCAAGCTTGTTGCAAAAGTGCGACAGGTAGCAAAAGAACTTGCCCAAAAAGAAAATAGCGATTATGTAATTATTGACGGTCCTCCGGGCATAGGATGTCCGGTTATTGCATCATTATCAGGTATTGATATGGCAGTTATAATTACCGAGCCGACATTGTCGGGACTCCATGACCTTAAAAGGGCTATAGAAATAGCATTGCATTTTAAAATACTGATAGGGATAGTCATCAATAAATATGATTTGAATGTTGATAATACAAATAAAATAGAAGAATTTTGTAAAAAGACAAAAATAGATATTATAGGAAAAATACCGTTTTCAAAAGAAGTCAGTAAATCAATTGTAAACGGGATACCTGCCGTTTTATTTTGTAAAAATAATATTGCAGAAAATATAAGAAATATATGGGAAAAAATTAAGTAAAGAATATTGATATGAAAAATATTATATCAGGAGGATATAAATGGAAAAAGTATCTGCTAAAATTAAGCCGGCAATTAGTCCGATGCCATTAGCTGTTGTATCGTGTTGTAACAAGGAAGGAAAAAACAATGCGTTAGTAGTAGGGTATTGTTGTAATTGCAGTTATGACCCGCCAATGGTTATGATTGGTATTGTTCCTTCCAGATACTCGTACCCAATGATAAAAGAGACCGGAGAATTTGTGATAAATCTTCCCGGCAAAAACCAGAAAGATGCATATAATTATTTGGGAAGTCATAGCGGTAGAAATGAGGATAAACTTGAAAAACTTGGTTTGAAAGTTAAAAAAGGAATGAAAGTCAATGCACCTATTCTTATGGATTTTCCGATAAATATAGAATGTAAGGTTGTAGGTTCTATCACTACAGGTTCACATGAAATGTTTGCAGGTAAAATAGAGCATATAAATGTTGATGCTGATTTTTTAAATGATAAAGGAGAAATAGATTATTCCAAAATACTTAATATGTAATTCCATATTATTATTTCGGGTATAGAGAGGTTTTTATGGAACAATTAACAAGAGAACAAGAAATAGATACACAGATTTTGCGAATAAAAGAAAAAATGTCAAAAATAGCTTATTCTATAATAGTAATGAGCGGTAAGGGTGGAGTTGGTAAGACCTCGGTAGCCGTAAATCTTGCATATGCGCTTTCCCTTAAAGGAAAAAGAACGGGCATATTAGATATAGATATTCATGGACCCAATATTGCTAAAATGCTTGGTATTGAAAAAGAATTATTGCGCAGCTCTGAATCCGGAATAATACCTGTTGAAGTTAAAGAAAATCTGAAAGCAATCAGTCTTGCATTAACAGGAAATAACCCGGACCAACCAATTATTTGGCGTGGACCGATGAAAGCCGGAGTAATTAGACAGTTTTTAAGCGAAGTTGAATGGGGTGAACTTGATTATTTGATAATTGATGCGCCTCCCGGTACAGGAGACGAACCATTAAGTGCAATACAATATATATCGAATGTTAGCGGCGCAGTTATAGTTACCACACCGCAAGACGTGGCTATTTTAGATTCCCGTAAAAGTGTTATGTTTGCACAAGAACTCAAAATTCCTGTAATTGGAATTATTGAAAATATGAGCGGTTTTATATGTCCATATTGTCATAAAGAAACAGACATTTTTAAAAAAGGCGGTGGTGAAAAAGCTGCAAACGAACTTGATGTCCCATTTCTCGGCAGTATCCCATTTGAAAAACAGTTTGTAGAATGTGGTGACGAAGGTAAGCCGTTTGTATCGCTTGCAGAAACGAAGGAATCCATAAAGAAATTTATAGATATTGTAGACAAAATAGAAAAATTCGTAAAAAATTGAAGTTCTGGTAAAACGGACCTAAACGGAATAAATTAGTAATTAGGGTCTGCTGAAAAACTCCATGCCTACGTTCCCAAGGAACTTCGGCAGGCAGGCAGCATCCCCTGATTTTACAGATTGAAAAGTAGATTACACAGATTAAGTCCCGACGGTAATATCAGTGTAATCTTTCAAAAATCTGTGTAATCAAGGCTTACTGAAAAATTCATATGTATCAAAAAGTGCAAGGTTTTTTGGTGATTTTGTATAAAATTCGTGCATTTTTAATCATATTTTTGCAGATATTTGTATATAATTACCGTCGCCATTTCGTTTTTATTAGCATTTTTCAGTAAGCCCTAATTATGTATAACCATATCATCAATGAAATGAAAAAACATTTTCCATTTACTGCGATTGGTGCAGTTATTGGAATTGTCTTTATGTATTTTTCATATACACTATCTTATAAAACTGCATATAATATATTCTATATCCTTCATCCCTTGCATGTATTACTAAGCGCATTGGTTACTGCATCAATGTATGAGTTTTATAAAAAAGGGAAAATAAATTTATTATTATTATTATTTGTAGGTTATGTGGGCTCGGTTGGTATAGCAACGTTAAGTGATTCATTGATTCCTTACTTTGGTGAAATACTTCTTGATATGCCAAATCGCAAGATACATCTTGGTTTTATTGAAAAATGGTGGCTTGTAAACCCGCTTGCCTTAATCGGGATAGCAATTGCATATTTCAAACCATCAACAAAATTTCCGCATATGGGACATGTTCTGGTTAGTACTTGGGCATCAGTATTTCATATTATTATGGCTATAGGAAAGCCGATTGGGTTTCTACAATATGCAATGTTATTCACATTTCTTTTTCTTGCAGTGTGGGTTCCGTGTTGTATGAGTGATATAGTATTTCCGCTATTATTTGTAAAAGATAAGCATAAATTATGAATAAAGGCACATACATAAAAAATTGGCTGGAACAGGAAGGAGAGATATTTTTAAAAAAGATAGGTATTGAAAGGAATAATATTGTTTTAGATTTTGGATGCAGGGACGGACATTATACAATTCCTGCGGCAAAATTAGTTGGTACAAAAGGCAAAATATATGCTTTAGATAGAGAAAAAGCCCACCTGGATAAATTAGAAAAAACAATAATGCAATTTAATTTGAAAAATATAGAACTAATACATAGCAATACTAAGACGCATATGGAAGACCATTCCATAGACGTAGTATTATGTTATGATGTTATTCATTTTGAAAAAAATAGAAAAATGATTTATAATGAGATTCGAAGGGTATTAAAACCAACAGGATTTTTTTCTCTTTATCCAAAACATCACAAAGATGATGATCCTTTAATGGAATTGGCTGCTTTGAGTTTAGAA